>JBKJQD010000010.1:0-3087 GCA_046594125.1 Aestuariivirga sp. | reverse complement strand
GAATTCTCTTGCGGCGTTGGTCTTCGCCCTGCTGCTGATGGCGCAGGGCGTGGCCTATCTGCTGTATCTCAATCCTTCCTCCGAGCTGCTCTGGGCCTTGACAATTTTCCTCAACCGCGTTGCCGCACCGGTCCTGAGCGTCTTCGACTTCGGTTTTGGCCACGGTCCTTTTCTATCCCTGACCGTACTCGCCACCGCCGTGGTTATGCCGCTCCTCGCCTGGCGTGCCAGGTACTGGTTTGGAACCGCGGTCTCCGGCCATGCGGCACTGGCACTTTGCGTGGTGCTCACGGTCGGCGCCGTCCGCCGCATCGGCGAATCTCAGCGCTCGGCCAGCCTGTTGCCCTTTGCCGATCTGCCGCCGGTCGATTCAAATGCGCTATGCCTTGCCCTGGTCACCATCGCCATGGCCATTCTCTGCATAATCAACCACGCCATGTTCTTTCACAAAGTCCGGCAATCCTGACCCTCACGGCATGGCATACCAGCTAACCCTTGCGGCGGTCCTGTTCGTGTTTTGCCTCGCGGTGATCCATGGTGCCATCACCGACATGACCACCTACACAATCCCCAATTGGGTGTCCTACAGCCTGGTGCCGCTGTTCGCGGTCTATGCGGCGCTGCGCTGGGCGCAGACTCCTGTTTTGCTGCACGTCGCTCTGGGTTTCGCGGTCTTCGTCATCTGCATTGTCTTCTGGAAACTGCGCTGGCTGGGCGGCGGGGATGTGAAATTCGTCGGCGCGATTTCACTATGGATGGGCCCGCATAAAATTCTCGCTTTCATGCTGTTGCTGGCGCTTGGATCGGCGGTCGTCGTTTCATTCCTGCGCGTTGCCCGCGACTGGAACCCATATTTTCAGGGTGGCCGCTGGCCGAAGGTGTTGAAACTTATGGTACAGAAGGCCGAAGAAAACGCTGTCCCCTATGGTCTCCCCGCCGCCGTCGCCGCACTTGCCAGCATGTTCGCGCCCGGAGTTAGTGAATTTCTCGCCATTCAGTGATACCCCTTCCCACCGCCATGGGAAAAGCAAGGGCCATTGCCAAGGATGGGAAATTCAGCGGTGGCCGCGGTCTCTTCATCTTACCGCCGCTTTGTGGCGGGCTTCTCTGTCATCCGGCGGCAGATGCGGGGGTTGCGGCCGGAATGGAAACAGCATCTGGTTGACATAGTCGAGCGGCACCGGTGTTGACGTGCCATAACGCTCCGGGATGGCGTTGCCGGGCATGTGATGGGTTCCAAACAGAACGTCCAGAGCGGATATCTGGCTCGCGAAGTTCCGGTCGATGGCCTCCGGATGGTTGGCGTGGTGCCAGTGGTGGAACTGGGGCGAGGCAAAGACCCAGCGCAGCGGCCCGAAGGTCAGACCGACATTGGAGTGGGCCAGCAGCGAATGCCAGAAGTATATGGCGGCGTAAATGGCGATGGCCGAATCCGAAAAGCCCAGGGCGAATACCGGTATCAGCGACGCGCCCTTGGTCAGGATCTGGTCGACCGGGTGCACCCGGTGCCCGGCAAGCCAGTCAAGATGCTCGATACTGTGATGAACGGCATGGAATTGCCACAGCCATGGCACCTTGTGGAACAGTCTGTGGACTGTGTAAAATCCGACATCCGAAATTATGATTGCAGCCGGAACCTGTAGCCAAAGCGGTTGCGGCGCCAACCATGCATGAAGGGCGCCCGGCATCCACCGGCTCGCCAGCAGAGACATCCCGGCGACAATTGCGATAAGCCCGGCCTTGGTGATCAGACTGCTGAACAACGCATAGAAAAGGTCCAGCTTCCAGGCCGGTCTGAGGATTTTCTGTCCCTTGTGCATGGCGATCAGCCGTTCGAGCGGAGCAAACACAAGAAAGCCGAGGATCAGTCCCTTAATGCCCAAAATGTCCCACATCCCGGTGTTCTCCGCTTAAGCCGGCTGGCGCCGTGAACGCAGGGCCGGAATGAAACGCGGCGTCCTTTCGGCATAAGCGGCGTATTCGGGGAAGGCCGCGCCAAGAACTTTCTCCTCGTTGTGCATGCGCCGCAGCTGCAGAGCCAGTTGCACACCGGCAGCCACCACCGCGATCGGCGACCAGTGCAGCAGCACCATGCCAAGCACGGCGATTTCCTCGGTTACATAGAGCGGATGGCGTACGATACCATAGGGCCCGCCGGTGATCAGGCGCCTTGCCTCCGCCATGATGCTGAATGATCGCCCGAGCCAGGACAGCACATAGGCGGGTAGCAACGAGCCCAGGATAGTCAGGCAAAGTCCCGCAATGGTGGCGATGAAAGGCGGCGTCTGTGGTGGCGACAGAATTGCCAGAAACATCAGCAGGAAGGTGCCGGCCAACGCCGTGACCCGCGGTTCGATGCCGGCCGCGGTGCGGAGCGGTTTCAGCCGGAAAACGGCCACTGCGGCGACCAGCAGCAAGAATATCACCGATGCGGCATCCGACATCAGCGCAAGGACGCGGTTTTCAGCTTCTTGGACGTGCCAATCGCGCAGCGTGGCGAAAATGTGCATAAGCTTGAGTGTCGCGGTGATCGTGAAGAAACAGCCGATGCCCAATTTTCCGAGGAAGTCCCCCATCTCAAGCCATCGTGATGCCGTCATCGTCAACTCTCCCTGCAGCCCGGTGTCAATCTGGCAGAAGGAATATAACAAAGCTTTGCAGAATTGCGAATCCACTCTGGCGTATGCGGTAAATGGACATGTGGCGCGTATTCCCACGGCCGGCGTTGCCTTCCGCTATGCAGAAACCCGCTTTCGGCCACGCCGCGCATGCTTGCGCCTGGTATAAGCGTGCCGGTGACCGGAATCACCGGCAAGACGCTGCCGCGCCTCCCACATCGTCCGCTTTGCCGACTGCGACTGCGACGCCCAGCGCCCTCGATGTGTCTATAATGGCCTGCTCCTCTCTGCTTTCCGGGACGCCGCCTTCGATGTCCGGACAGCAACCGCTTCAGCTTGACGATGCGAGCCATGGACTCCTCTAGATTCCCAATTCGCGTGGTTGCTGGGTGGTTGCTAGTTCCAGCGAGCGCCATTGATAAAATCTAATAAGTATTTGAAATCATTGGTGAGCCCGGCGGGTTTAGAA
>JBKJQD010000376.1:0-5448 GCA_046594125.1 Aestuariivirga sp. | reverse complement strand
CAATCCTCAAGCTTGTCGTGGATATGGCGCGGCTCGCCCGGCCCTGGAAAACGGGCAAAGCGCGTGCCGCCGGTGCCCACACCCCAAGTCGGCACGGCCACGGCGAAATCCATGGCGCGTTGGGTCATCGCCTCGATTGCAATGCCGCGCCGCTCCAGTTGACGGCCCAATGCCGCGTAGTCTTCGGCGAGAGTTTTCTCGTTCTTCTGGTTTTCACCAGCCAGGAAATCCGTCGTGATCGCGAAGGTCATGGTCTACCTCGTGAAAGACGCGGCGTTGCCGGCGTCGACGTTGAGGAAGTTGCCAGTCGATTTGCTCGACAGATCGGAGGCGAAGAAATAGACCGCTTCGGCGATGTCCTCCGGAAACACCGAGCGCTGCAACAGCGAGCGCTTGCGGTAATGTTCTTCAAGTTCGCCTTCGCTGATTTTTAACGAAGCGGCGCGCTGCTGGCGCCATGGTCCCTGCCAGATCTTGGAGCCGCGCAGCACGGCATCGGGGTTCACCACATTGACGCGAATGCCCATTGGCGCCCCTTCCAGCGCCATGCAGCGCGCCAGATGCACTTCCGCCGCCTTGACCGCGCAATAGGCCGACGCTCCGGGCGAGGCGGCGACCGCATTCTTCGATCCGATGAACACCATGGAGCCGCCGACGCCCTGACGCTTCATCAGGCGATAGCCTTCACGGCCCACCAGGAAATAGCCGGTGCCGAGGATCGCCATGTTCTTGTTCCACAGGTCGAGTGTTGTATCCTCGACCAGGGCGGCGAGCGTAATGCCGGCGTTGTTGACCACGATATCGACACCGCCATAATCGGCAATGGCCTGTTCAATGGCCCCGATTACCGCGTCCTCGCTGGTGACGTCCATCAGCACGCCGCGCACATTGTCGCGGCCGTAGGTCTTGCTGAAACCACTCACCACTTCATCAAGTGATGCCTTGTCGATATCGGCCAGCACCACGGCAGCACCTTCCGACAGGAGCTTCGAGGCAATGGCCGAGCCGATGCCGCCGGCACCGCCGGTCACGAAACCGACACGGCCCGCCAGGCTCTTGGGCTTGGGCATGCGCTGCAGCTTGGCTTCCTCAAGCAGCCAGTATTCAATGTTGAAGGCTTCTTGGGCGGGAAGACCCTGATAGGCACTGACACCATTGGCGCCGCGCATGACGTTGATGGCGTTGACGTAGAACTCCGCCGCGATGCGTGCCGTGGCCTTGTCCTTGACAAAGGCGATCATGCCAACTTGCGGCACCAGATAGATCACCGCGTTGGCATCGCGCATGGCCGGCGAGTTCGGATGTTTGCTGGCCTCGTAGTAGGCCGCATAGTCCTTGCGATAATTTTCGATCAGGCTGTCAAGTGTTGCGCCATCGGCATCATGCGGAACGATCAGCGGGCGGATCTTGGTGCGCAGGAAATGATCCGGGCAAGATGTGCCGAGCGGCGCCAGCACCGCAAGTTCCTTCGAATTGACGAATTCCAGCACCTCCGGTGCATCGGTGAAATGACCGGCCTTCATCTCATGTTTCGAGATGCGGCCGCGGATGTCCGGCATCAGGCGGATGGCGGCGGCCTTGCGTCCCGCGTCATCGAAGGATTTGACGATTTCACCGCCGAAGGCCGGCTGCTTGCGGCTGCGTTCGAGCCAGACGGCAGCCTTGTTGATGATGCGCAGCGTGGTGTCGTAACAATCCCTGGCATTGTGACCCCAAGTGAACAGCCCGTGACTGCCGAGTACCACGCCCACATATTCCGGATGATCCGTGGCCATCTGGCCGAGCTTGATGCCGAGGTCGATGCCGGGACGCTGCCAGGGCAGATAGCCCATTTCCTTGCCGAAAATCTCCGTCGTCAGTTTCTCTGAATCTTTTGCGGCGGCGATGGCGATGACCGCATCGGAATGCACATGATCGACATGGGCATAGGGCACATAGCCATGCAGGCAGGTGTCGATCGAAGCGGTGCGCGGATTGAGGTTGAAGGTGCAATGGTTCAGGTTGTGAACCATCTCGTCTTCCTGATCGAGGCTTCTGTACAGGCCTTTCAGAGATTCAAGCTTGTCCATGTAGAGCGTGGCAAAACCATCGAGCTTCATCGAACCGATGTCGCCTCCCGATCCCTTCACCCACAACACGGTGACAGGAGATTTGCTGAGCGGATCCACCATCACCACCTTGGCCGAGGTATTGCCGCCACCAAAATTGGTAATGCGCAGGTCAGCGCCCAGAAGATTCGACCGGTAGAGCAAAAGCCCCGGCTGATCGAGACTCTTGGCCTTCGCTTCATCCCACAAAGAGGGAACCGTCACTGAATTCGTCATGCTTCTCTCGCTCATCGCAATGGGTTTGCGCGTCAGCCCGGAAGCTGACGCGCGATTTGTTTTGATCAGAAGTCGAACTGGCTCATGTTGTCCTTGTTGAACACGTAGGGTGCTCCCAGCAGGATTTCCGAACCGTTGATGACCTGCAGCTCGCCGAGCTTGCCGGCCTTCACCGAGGTCGCACCGGCCTTCAGTGTGCCGTCGGCCACGGCGCGCAGCACCTGCATCGCGGCATAGCCGAGATCGACCGGATTCCACAGCACCACCGACTTGACGCAGTCAGCCGCGACATAGGGCTTCATGGCGTTCGGCGTGGCAAGCCCAACCACTGCGACCTTGCCGCAGAGCTTGGCTTGGGTCACGGCTTCAGCCGATGCCGGTGTTGCCACCGAGGTCATGCCGAAGATGCCCTTCAGTTCATCGCCATACTTGTTGATGAGGGTCGTTGCCTGATTGAAGGACAGGTTGTTGTCCTCCTGGGCTTCGACCGTCTCCAGCCACTTCAGCTTGGGATGGCAAGCCGCCGCATAGGCGCCCATCTCGGCGATCCAACGCGCCTGGTTCGGCGTGGTGAAGGTCGAGGTGACGATGGCAAACGATCCATCCTCGCCGATCTCCTTGGCCATGTTATCGACCATCGCCTTGGCGATGCCGTTAAACTGGGCCTGGTTGACGAACCATTGGCGGGCGTCGGGTTGCGAGTTGGCGTCATAACCCACGACGTTGATACCCTTGGACAGTGCCTTCTTCAGCACCGGCGCGATGGCCACCGGATCATTGGCGGCAAACAGGATGCCGTCGACTCCCGAAGTGATGTAGTTGTCGATGAAGGTGATCTGCTCGTCGATGTTGGCCTTGGTGGGCCCGTCGGTCTTGGCGTCGACATTGCCCATTTCGGCGGCGGCGTCGGCGATGCCTTTCGACGTGGCGTTGAAGTAGCCGATGCCGATGAGCTTCGGAATGTCAACGACAGTGATCTTCTTGCCCATGCGGTCGGGCGCACCTGTCGGTACGCCGCCGTCGTAGGGCTTGGCCACGGCGGCGGCGGGTGTTGCGTCGCAGGCCAGCGGGCTGGTTGCCTGATCGTCGCCACCCGTCCAGGCGGAAGCGGCAAGTGCCGTCCCGCTCATCAGGCCGAGGCTCACGACGACTCCCATTGTCAGTTTCTTCATGTCTCACGCTCCTTGTTATGTCCTCGGCCACAGGCGGGTGGCGTTGCGGACATCTTCCCGAATTCAGCCGCCTCTGTTTTTGTCGAAAATCGCGCCGGCGAGAATTGCCCCAATCAGCACGACACCGATCACCACGATGGTTCCGTCTCCCTTGACGCCCGAAAGCGCCAAGCCATTCTTGAGTGCCTGAATCAGAATCAGGCCAAGTGCCGTCCCGATGATCGTGCCACGGCCGCCGAAGATGCTGGTGCCGCCGAGTACCACGCCGGTGATCACATCAAGTTCGAGGCCGGTGCCCATGTCGGAGCGTGTCGTCGTCACGCGCGATACGAAGACGATGGCCGCCAGGCTGGCGAGAAATCCCGCCGCCGTATAGATCCACAGCTTTGTGGCATTCACGCGAATGCCGGAAAAGCGCGCCGCTGTTTCGTTGGCGCCGATGGCATAGGTGGCGCGGCCAAAGGGGGTCATGCCCAGGATGATGGCAGCGATCAGTGTTGCGACACCGAGAATCCAAAGCTGGAATGGAACGCCCAGCACCTCGCCCTGACCGAAGAAGAAAAACCACTCCGGATAACCGCGCACCGAACGTGCCTGGCTGATGCCCTCGGCCAGGCCGCGATAGAGGGCCAGTGTCGCCAGCGTGGCAATCAGCGGCGGCACATTGAATCTGGTGATAATGAAGCCGTTGCCAAAGCCGGCCAACGTGCCGCAGGCAATGGCAGCAACCATCGCCACGGGAAGCGCCATGCCAACATTCTGCCAGAAGACACCAAACAGAATGGCGGTGAGGCCAAGGATGGAACCCACGGAAAGATCGATGCCGCCGGTAACGATTACGAATGTCATGGCCAGCGCCACGAGGCCCACTTCCGACATCAGGCGGCCCTGATTGAGCAGGTTCTCGGCGGTGAAGAATTTGTCCGACAGAAAAGCCAGCACGATGAGCGCCAGGATGGTGAGCAGCGCCAGAATGGTCTCGTGGCGGAGCAGTTTGCTGGCGGTCATTTCGACCTCCGGCGGCGGATCATGTCGGCCAGCACGGTGGCGAGAATGAGAAGGCCCAGCACGGCACGCAGCCAATAGGCCGAGACATTGAGGAAGATCAGCGCCGAGCCGATGGTGGCAAAGAGGATCGCCGCCAGCGTCGAGCCGATGACCGTGCCGGTGCCGCCGAGGATCGAGACACCGCCGATCACCGAAGCGGTGATCACGGTGAGTTCAAGATTGGGCGGCACGGTGGACTGGATCACCTGCAGTTGCGTGGCAAACAGAATGCCAGCGATGCCGGCGAACAGCCCGTGCAAGGCGAAGACGCCGATGACGGTGCGTTCGGGATTGATGCCAGCGGCGCGGGCTGCCTCAATGTTGCCGCCCACCGCGTAGACGGCGCGGCCGAAATCCGTGTAGCGCATGAAGAGTGCGGCGGCGATGGTCAGGACCACCATGAAATAGACCGCTGACGGAATATTGAAGAGGCGCATCTGGGCGATCATGAAGCCCGGCGGCATGTCGGTGATCCACGATCCGCCGGTGGCGCTGATGAGGCCGCCCTTGAGGATCGACAGCATGCCCAGCGTCACCACGATGGACGGGATGCGGGTATAGGCGACAAGTGCTCCGACGCCGGCATTGACCACCATGCCGAAGAGGATCGGCACCGTCCACGCCACCCATATGGGATAGCCGGAAACGGCAAGCGTTCCGGCAATGGTGGCGATGACGCCGATGAGCGATCCCACCGAAACATCGATGTGACCCGAGATGATCAGCATGGTCATGCCGATGGCGGCCACCGCGATATAGGCATTGCCGGCAAAGATCGAATTGATGTTGTTGTCTGAAAGAAAGCGGCCATTGACGGCGCCCACCACGATGAACAGCAAGATGATCGACAACAGGACGACGATCTCCTGGCCATAGCCGCCGAGGAAGCGTCTGAGGTTGGAACG
>JBKJQD010000025.1:0-6539 GCA_046594125.1 Aestuariivirga sp. | reverse complement strand
ATTTCGTGATGGGGCCGAGCGCCGACGTCGTCTACTATAACCTGACAACCAAGTAAGCTGCTTGGTTTCGGGATTTCTTGACCGGAACCATGCCGCGCGGCTGATGCGGGAACTGGGGCTTGATGCCCTGGTTCTCGCCCAGCCTGAGACTTTGACCTATGCCACCGGCGCGTTTCCGGGTGTTGCGGCATTCTGGCGGCGCGCCGGGGCGGCATTTCTGGTCGTACCAGGCGACCCGCAGGCGCCGCTCACGGCCATCGTCGGCGACTTGCAGGCGGACAGCTTTCGTAACCAATCCGGCATTGCCGACGTGCGCAGCCACCGCATCTGGGTGGAAACCGGGAATTTCGACCCTGCCCTTGGCGACGGCGATGCTGCGGCAACGCTGGTGCGCCACGATCTCGCCACGGGCAAGCAGGCGCGCCATCCCCGTCCGGCGCAGTATGACCTCCAGGCCTCTCTCGGGCTCCTGCGCGACTGTCTGCGCGAACACGGACTGACGTCTGGCACCGTCGGCCTCGAACTGGGATTTATCGCAGCGCGCGATCTGGCGCTGTTTCAGGAGATGATGCCGCGCCTGCGATGGGCAGACGCCAGCAACCTGGTCGAGCGGCTGCGGGCCATCAAGCATCCGGGCGAAATCGGAAAACTGCGGACGGCAGCGGAACTGGCACAATGCGGTGTTGCGGCCCTGCTGGCGGCAATCAGACCGGCCATGGATGCCGCCGCCATGACCGCCATCTGGCGCGACGCGGCCATGGCCGAGGCGGCACGGCGCAAACATGCGGCGTCGTCATGGGCTTATATCGCCGTGGCTGGCGATGGTTTCGCGTCCGGCGGTCCCGCGCAAACCGGCGACATCATCAAGATCGACGTGGGCTGCATAATCAACGGCTACAGTTCCGATGGCGGCCGCACCGCCGTTCTGGGAAATCCCGGCCCCGCCGCCGTGCAAGTGTTTGAGGCGCTGCACCGGGCCTTTGATGCCGGGCTGGACTTGCTGCAACCCGGCGTGCCGCTACAGCGCGTCTACCACGCCGTCGCGGCTTCAATGTGGGACCACGGCTATGAAACCTATGGCCGTGGCCATTTCGGCCACGGGGTCGGCGCCAGTATCTGGAGCGAGGAATGGCCGTTCATCTCAGCCGACGCAACAGCCCTTGCTGAACCCGGCATGGTGCTGGCCTTCGAGACGCCCTATTACATCAAGGGTCTGGGCGGCTTCATCATCGAAGACCAGATACTTGTCACCGAAACCGGCATCGAGGTCATGGCGCCATCGCCGCGCGGTTTGTTGCGGATCAGTCCTTAGGGTTGCGTGGCGGCCACGCAGTCGCTATGGAAGGCCGCAACGACGCTGCCATCCGCAGGCCATATCCCTGATTTCCCTCAAGAAACAGTGCCCGGCCTTGCAGCTGGCAGGGACCATTCACGAGTTGAACAGGATTAGCCTTCATGCTTTCGACACGTTCTGCCCGCAACGCGGTATACGCCGCGCTGCTGGCTTTTGTCTTCACCGCCGCGGCCCATGGCGCCGAAACGGGGCTGCAACTCAAAGGAACCACATGGGGTTTCGCCACCGAAAGCGGTGAGGCCGGCCGGTCCGTGCATTTCTTGGGCAGCGGACGCCTTCAGGGCTTTGGCGGCTGCAACCAGTTCTCCGGCCGCTTCACCGTGGCGGGCGACACGCTCAACGTCGAAACGCTGGTGGCGACGCAGCGCGCGTGCCAGCCTGACGTCATGACGCGCGAAGGCGAGCTGTTTCAGGCGCTCCAGGGAACCCGCATGGCGGCGAGCGGCGGCGATGACCTGATCCTCAAGGCGGCGGACGGCACCGTGCTGGCCACACTGGCGCGGCGTGCTCGGAACTGACGCTCAGGTCACCAGTGCGGCAGCATCGGCGGCGGGCGTCAGTTGTACGCTCTCGCCGCAGCCGCAGGCCGAGGTCTGGTTCGGGTTATTGAAGGTGAAGCCGGATTTCAGCGCGGTGGTCTGGAAGTCCATCTCGGTGCCGAGCAGGAACAGTACGGCCTTGGGGTCGATCAGGACTTTCACACCCTTGTCCTCGACCACTTCATCAAAGGGCTTCTGATCCTCGGCCCATTCCATGGTGTATTCCATGCCGGCACAGCCGCCGTTCTTGACGCCGACGCGAAGGCCAATCACCGGTTTTTCGGAACGATGCATGATGTCGCGCACGCGCAGGGCGGCGGCTTCGGTGAGCTTCATGACCTGCGGGCGCGGACGTGGATTTGCTGTTGCCATCATATCACCTTACCACATGTTGAGCGCGACGCGCGCCTCATCCGACATCCGGCTATGATCCCAGGGCGGATCGAAAACGATGGTCGCCTTGCAGGAAGCGACCCCGGCCACCGTTGACACGGCGTTCTCGACCCAGCCCGGCATGTCACCGGCCACCGGGCAGCCGGGTGCGGTGAGTGTCATTTCGATTGCCACATTGCGGTCGTCATCAATGTCGACCTTGTAGATGAGGCCCAGTTCATAAATGTCGACCGGGATTTCCGGATCATAGACCGTCTTCATGGCGGCGACGATGTCGTCGGTCATGCGGGTCAGTTCATCAGGCGGTATGGCTGCCGGATTGGGCGCTAGCGTTTCGGTGGCGGTGTCCATCATCCAAATATCCTCCGGGCAGAGATAAGCGCTTCGGCCAGAACATCAACCTCCGCCACGGTATTATACATGGCGAAGGAGGCGCGGCAGGTGGCGGTGACACCAAAACGCTGCAGCAGCGGCTGGGTGCAATGGGTTCCGGCCCGCACCGCGACACCGGCACGGTCGATCACCGTTGCAATGTCATGGGCATGGGCGCCTTGCATGTTGAAGGAGACGATGGCGCCCTTGTTCTTGGCCCGGCCAAAGACGCGCAGTGAATTGATTTCCGACAGCCGCTGCGTGGCATAGTCGCGGAGCTTTGCCTCGTGCGCCGCTATGTTGTCGAGGCCGATGCCGGTCATGTAATCAAGCGCCGCGCCGAGACCAATGGCCTGCACAATGGCTGGCGTTCCGGCCTCGAAGCGGTGCGGCGGATCATTGTAGGTGATGCCTTCGGTCGTCACTTCGTTGATCATCTCGCCGCCACCCTGATAGGGCGGCATGCGCTTCAGGTGTTCGGCCTTGGCGTAAAGCACGCCGATTCCGGTCGGCCCATAGGTCTTGTGGCCGGTGAAGACGTAGAAATCAGCATCTAGCGCCTGGACGTCGATGGGCATGTGCACGGCGGCCTGGCTGCCATCGACCAGCACGGGAATGCCCCGCGCATGGGCCAGCCTGATGACCTCGGCCACCGGCACGATGGTGCCGAGCGCATTCGACATGTGGGTGATGGCGACGATTTTCGTCCGTGGACTGAGCAGTTTCTCAAATTCATCAATGAGGAAATTTCCGTCGTCATCGATGGGTGCCCATTTCAGCACGGCACAATGGCGCTCGCGGTGGAAATGCCACGGCACGATGTTGGAGTGATGCTCGAGGATCGACAGCACGATCTCGTCGCCCTCGCCGATCACCAGCCCGCCGAAGCTCTGGGCCACCAGATTGATGGCCTCGGTGGCGTTGCGGGTGAAAATTAACTGATCCTTGGACGGAGCATTGAGGAAACGGCGCACACTTTCGCGGGCATCCTCGAAGGCTTGCGTGGCGGCATTTGACAGGAAGTGCAGCCCGCGATGGACGTTGGAATATTCTTCCGTGTAGCTCTTCATGATGGCGTCAAGCACGGCTCGAGGCTTCTGGGCCGATGCGGCATTATCGAGATAGACCAGCGGCTTGCCATAGACCTCACGCGAGAGGATCGGAAAATCGGCGCGGATGGCGGTGACGTCGAGGGTCATGACGCACCGATCCAATTATCCGTAGAAGGGATATTCACGCGAATCTCCTATGGACGATGCCGGTCAAGGCTTCGCGGATGCCGTCATGGGCCACGGTATCGAAAGCCTCCGATACGAAGGCGGTGATCAGCAGTTTGCGGGCAGCCACCATGGGTATGCCGCGCGACATCAGGTAGAAAAGATGGTCGTGGTTCAGATCACCCGCCGTGGCGCCATGGCCGCAGACGACATCGTCGGCGAAGATTTCCAGTTCCGGCTTGGCATCGAACTCGGCGCTGTCGGAGAGCAGCAGCGCGTGGCTCGACTGTTTGCCGTCGGTTTTCTGGGCGTCCTTGCGGACCATCACCTTGCCCTGGAAAATGCCGCGCGCCTGATCGTCCATCACGCATTTGAACAACTCGCGGCTGGTGCAATGGGGCACCTGATGATCGACCACGAGGCGGGTATCGGCGTGCTGCTTTCCAGCCAGCAGATAAGCGCCGGAGACCTTGGCATCGCCGCCCTGCCCGATGAATTCATAGGTGCCGTTCTGGCGGTTCACGCGCGCACCCGAGGTCAGCGTGAAGTCGCGCAGCACGGCAGCTTTGGCGATTGTCACATGGGCGTGCGCCAGATGCAGCGCGGCGGCGGCCTCGATCTCCACCTTGACGCGGTCAAGCCGGGCGCCTTCGCCCAGCACGATCTCGGTGACGCTGTTGGCGAGATAAGCGCCCTCGCCCAGATGGGTCTCGATCAGCGTGACGGATGCGCCCGGCGCGATCTCGATGACATTGCGGGTGGCGATGGTTCGCGCTTCGGCATTGGTGGCAATGAAGACCAGTTCGATGGGGGTATCCACGGTGCCCGACAGCGACAGTCTCGCACCATCGGTGGCGAAGGCGGCATTCATCCGCAACACCGGCTCATCAACCGAAACGCGCGAGGTCAAGTCACCATTGGCCAGCTTGGAATGGGCGGCATCATAGTGGCCGTTGACAAAGACCATGCGGGTTGCCGCGACGCCCGAAAAGGGCGACGACTTGAGCAGACGCTCGACATCGGCGGACTTGGCCAGCACCTGCTGGCGCGGCGGATAGGGCCGGTCGATCAACTGGCGCAGGTCGGTCCAGCGCCAGTCCTCCATGCGCCGGTGCGGCAGGGAAAAGCCCAGCGCCGTTTCAGCGGCGGTTCTGGTCAAGGCAAGGCTCATGCCGCATCCTTGGCGAATTCGGCATAGCCGCTGGCTTCCAGTTCCAGCGCCAGGTCCTTGCCACCTGACTTCACGATCCGGCCTTGCGACAGCACATGCACGAAGTCCGGCACGATGTAATCAAGCAGCCGCTGATAATGGGTGATGACGATCATGGCGCGATCTGGCGACCGCAGCGCGTTGACGCCGTCGGCCACCACCCGCAACGCGTCGATGTCGAGGCCGGTATCGGTTTCATCGAGGATGCACAGTGAAGGTTCGAGCACCGCCATCTGCAGGATTTCAGCACGCTTCTTCTCGCCGCCGGAAAAGCCGACGTTGACCGGGCGTTTCAGCATATCGTTGCCGATGTTCAGCTTGGCGGCGCGGTCCTTCACGAGGCGCATGAAATCCGGCGTCGAGAGTTCCTTCTGCCCACGCGCCTTGCGCTGCGAATTCAACGCCACCTTGAGAAACTGCATGGTGGCGACGCCGGGGATTTCGATGGGGTACTGGAAAGCCAGGAACACGCCCTTGGCGGCGCGGCTGTCGGGCGTCATCGCCAGCAAGTCTTCGCCCTTGTAGGTGACCGAGCCTTGGGTCACCTCATAGCCCGCGCGCCCCGCCAGCACATAGGACAGCGTCGACTTGCCGGAACCGTTCGGCCCCATGATGGCATGAACTTCGCCGGGCTTCACCGAAAGAGTCAGCCCACGGATGATTTCACGGTTCTCGTCGGCGAGCTTGACGTGGAGATTGTTGATATTGAGCATGGTCAGTTTTGAACTCACGATGGGGTTAGAAATTTGTAAGCGAGCGTGATGACGGCGAGGCCGGCGGCGCCCTTGATGCCGTCCGCCGCGCTCTTGGCGAAGGCATTCTGCGGATCGGTCTTGAGACGCTGCGTATAGCGAAAGATGCCGAATACGGCGGCAAGCCCAAGAGGGAGAGCGATGTCCAACAATGTGATGGTCATGCCCAAACTCTCCCCACTTCCGTCATTCCGGCGAAAGCCGGAACCCAGAACAGCGGTAGCTGCTCCAGAGAAAGCTGGGTTCCGGCTTTCGCCAGAATGACGAATCGAGGGGAGGTCATCCCACACTCCCCTCAAGAGAAATCCCAATCAATTTCTGCGTTTCCGCCATGAATTCCATGGGCAGTTGCTGCAGCACGTCGCGGACGAAGCCGTTGACGATGAGGGCCACGGCTTCCTCCTGGTTGAGGCCGCGCGACATGCAGTAGAACATCTGGTCGTCGGAAATTTTCGACGTGGTGGCTTCATGCTCGAATTGCGCGGTCGAGGTCTTGGCTTCGATGTAGGGCACCGTATGGGCGCCGCACTGGTCGCCAATCAGCAGCGAGTCGCATTGGGTGAAGTTACGGGCGTTCAGCGCCTTGCGATGGGCCGAGACGAGGCCGCGATAGGTGTTGTCGCTCTTGCCCGCCGCGATGCCCTTGGAGATGATGCGGCTCGAAGTGTTTTTTCCCAGATGGATCATCTTGGTCCCTGAGTC
>JBKJQD010000272.1:0-4110 GCA_046594125.1 Aestuariivirga sp. | reverse complement strand
AAGGATCTCGTGGTGCAGACGCCCTATGGCGACTCGGGCCGCACCACCTTTTTCATCAAGTCGGAAGACGACTGGAAGAAGAACGAGGAAAGCCTCGTCAAGGAACCACTCAAGGTGATGCGCCGCATCAACCATCTGCCCGGCACCGTCGAGGCGGTTGCCACCCGCCACGGCACGCTGGTGGGACCGATGCAGACCGACATCACCGGCTTTGCCGAAGTCACCCCCTACAAGGGTGGCTGGTGCGGCAACGACGTGTTCACCGGCGGCATGGACAAGGAACGCAAAGCCGTGCAATCCATGGCCCAGAAGCTTGGCGACCGGCTTTACAAGGCCGGTTACAAGGGCGCCTTCTGCATGGATTTCCTCATCGATACCGACACGCGCAAGGTCTATCTCGGCGAAATCAATCCGCGCATCTCGGGCGCCTCGCCGATGACCAATCTCATCACCTCGACCTATGGCGGCTGCCCGGTCTACATGTTCCACCTGCTGGAATTCATGGGTGTGGACTGGGACATCGACCTGTCGAAGGTCCAGCAGCGCTGGGCCGAATTCGACAACTGGAGCCAGCTGATCCTCAAATATCCCATCGACCGGGTGGAGATGATCACCAAGGCGCCAGCCTCGGGCATCTGGCGCATGAACGCCAAGGGCGGCATCTCGCTGGTGCGCAAGTCGATCGACTGGTTCCTCGTCTCGGGCGAAGACGAAGCGTTCTACCTGCGCGTCTATACGGCGGGCGATTACCGCTACCATGGTGCCGACATGGGCATCCTGGTGTCGCGCGGCCGCTTCCAGACCGACGATCGAAAGCTCAACGGCCGCGCCAAGCAATGGGTGGCGGCCATCAATCGCCAGTTCGAAGCCATCCCGGTCAGCGGTTCGTCGGCCCCGCTGCCACCACCCATGAATGACTCCAACAAGATGTTTTGAGATGACCAGACTTCAGGACTATATGACGGCCAAATCCACCCTGCCCGGCAGCGGCCTCCTCGTGGGCCGGGTGTGGAACCCGGGCGAAGACGGCCCCTCGGTGGTGCGTGTCGACGGCGCAAGGCTTGTGGACATCACAGGCAGCTTTGCCACCATGCGCGACCTGTGCGAAGAGGCCGATCCGGCCCGCGCCGCCAGAGACGCCGAAGGCGAAGCCCTTTGTACGCTGGCCGAGGCGCTGGCCAACACGCCGCCCGAACAGCGCAACCCCGCCAAGCCTTGGCTTCTGGCCCCCATCGACCTGCAATGCATCAAGGCGGCGGGCGTCACCTTCGCCACCTCGATGCTCGAGCGCGTCATCGAGGAACGGGCCCGCGGCAATCCCGCCGCCGCTGCTGAAATCCGCCAGCATATCGGCGAATTGATCGGCGATGACCTGTCGAAACTGAAGCCCGGATCGCCCCAGGCCATGCAGTTGAAACAGGTGCTAATGGAAAAGGGCGCCTGGTCGCAATATCTTGAAGTCGGTATCGGCCCGGACGCCGAAATCTTCACCAAGGCGCCGGTCATGTCCGCCGTCGGCCACGGCATGGAAGCGGGCCTCAACGCCATCTCCACCTGGAACAATCCCGAACCGGAGGTGGTGATTGTTGTCGCCTCCACTGGCGCCATTATCGGCGCGATGCTCGGCAATGATGTCAACCTGCGCGACGTCGAGGGCCGTTCCGCCCTGCTTCTCGGCAAGGCCAAGGACAACAATGCCAGCTGCGCGTTGGGCCCCTTCATCCGCCTCTTCGATGATGGTTTCAGCCTCGACCATGTACGCAACATGCAACTGTCGCTGAAGGTCGAAGGCGAAGACGGATACGTGCTGAACGGCTCGTCCAACATGGCGAGAATCAGCCGCGACCCCGCCGACATTGCAGGCCAAATGCTAAGTAAAAGTCATCAGTACCCGGACGGTGCCGTGCTCTTCCTCGGCACCCTCTTCGCCCCCATCGAGGACCGCGACGCCAAAGGCAAGGGCTTCACCCACAAACTTGGCGACATCGTCACCGTGTCATCGCAGGAGCTGGGCGCGCTGACCAACCGCATGACCCATTGCGACAAAGCCGCGCCCTGGACCTACAGCGCCAGTCACCTGATGCGAAATCTGGCAAAGCGGGGATTGATTTAGCCCCTTCTCCAAATGGGAGAGGTGTTCTGTTTACTTCACAAAACTCCTTCTCACCGGCAGCGTCTGGACATTGGCCGGTCCCGGCCCATCGGCGCGGCGTGGTGTGGCCACGGGCCCCAGCGAATCGAGATAGGTCGAGTCGAAGCCCTTGCGATAGACCGGGAACTCGGCTGGCCTGTCGCGGAAGCTCTTGGCCATCTGGCCCAATCCCCGGATGCCGCGTTCGCGTGAGCGCCGCACTTGTTCCATGTCGATCTCGATGGGGATGATCTGCTCGGTGGCATCGGCCTGATGCAGCTTGCGTCCCGACGGGTCGAACACCGCCGACTGGCCGTTGCCCCCTGCTCCCAGCCCGTTGATGTCAAAAACATAGCATTGCATCATGGCGCTGGTGGCGTGGCTGACGGCCAAGTCAATGTCGCGGTCGATGGTGTGGGTCATCACCGGATGAAGAATGACTTCCGCCCCCATGGCGGTCAGCGTGCGCGAGGTTTCCGGGAACCACATGTCGTAACAATTGAGGATGCCGAAACGGCCAACGCCGTCGATGTCCCAGACGAAGAACTCCTTGCCCGGCTGCACGCCTTGCTCCAGCGGCGTGAACGGGAACATCTTGGCATAGCGCCCGATGACTTCGCCTTGCGGGTTGATGATCGAGGTGGTGTTGAAGATGCCGCCATCGCGGCGCTCGTACATGGAACCGTTGACCAGCCATATCTTGTGGTGGCGGGCGATGGTCTGGAATTCCTCCTCGGTGCCGCCGGGCAGCGGCTGGGCATGTTGCAGCATTGGTCCGTACACGGCCAATTCCGAGAACATCACCATCTGCACCCAGGGGTACAGATGCATGGTGAGATCAATGCGCTGGCGCATGGCATCGACATTGGAGCCATGGCCCAGAAACATCTGAATTCCAGCAATCGAAAACGGAGTCATGGTACCTCGTCTTTCCTCCAAGGCAACAATCATGCCCCAGATTCGCGAAAGTCTAGCCTATTGCAGCGCAATAAGGCAAATCCGGGGTTAACCAGCCAAACCTCCCCGCTTAAAAATCCTGCACATCCACCACGCCAATAATTGCCTTGATGGCGCCCTTGATTTGCGGGGTGATGGTGAACTTGTTGCCAAGCGCCAGTTCCACTTCGCGGCCGTGGTCCTGGATGAGGATGAGACGCACCGGGGCCTTTCCGCCATTGACCAGCCGCTGCGAGATTGACTCGAGCGGCTTGGCGTCGCGCACGAAGATGGTGAGGCCGGAAATCATCGTCGCCGCCGCCTTGTCGAGCACCTCGACGCCCTGCAGCCGGAGCTTCACCTCCTCACCCTCGAGATCGGCTTCGACGAAAGCCAGCACCGCTGTGCCTGGCTCCAGCAAATCGCGCGAGGCAGCCAGCGTGTCGGAAAAGCAGATGGCTTCATATTGCCCGGTCGGATCGGAAAAGCCGACGAAGGCGAATTTGTTGCCGGATTTGGAGCGCCGCTCCTGGCGGTGGGTGACGGTGCCCGCCAGCCTTGCAGCCGTTGCCCCCTTGGTCAGCACCTTGTCGTGGAACGAGGCCCAGGTATCAACGCCAAGTTTCTGTAAAGGCTTCATGTAATCATCGAGCGGATGGCCCGAGAGGTAGAAGCCCACCGCCTCGAATTCCTGGGCCAGCTTGTCCATCGCCAGCCAGGCGTCACGGCGCGGCAGGACCAGTTCATCCGACGCAGACTGCATGCCGCCGAAGAGATCGTTCTGGCCTGCTTCCGCTTCCGACGTGGTGCGGTTGGCCATGGAGAGAATGGATTCAACACCGTCCAGCACCTGCGCCCGGTTGGGATTGAGATTGTCGAAGGCGCCGGCCTTGGCCAGGCTTTCAAGTGCGCGCTTGTTGACGGAACGGCCATCGACGCGCCGCGCGAAATCACCCAGCGACTTGAACGGCCCTCCCTCGGCACGCGTCTTTACCAGATGTTCGATGGCGCCGGCGCCGACATTTTTGAGCGCCGCCAGCGAA
>JBKJQD010000270.1:0-11270 GCA_046594125.1 Aestuariivirga sp. | reverse complement strand
CGGCACCATCACGGTGACCGGCCTGACGACGATCAAGAATTTCGAGGTGGTGACCAATACCGGGATCATCAAGGCCAAGGGCGGTCTCGACTATCTGGGCAGCGCCGCTGCCGAGACCTTCACCAACAGCGGCACGCTGAGTGTGACGGGGGCGGGCAACTTCGCCTTTGGCGCGGGTGCCGATACGCTGACCAACAGCGGTACGATGCTGGCCGGAAGCTTTGCCTTCGATGGCGGCACCGGTGCTGACTCACTGCTGAATTCGGGCGCCATCCGGGCTGGCACGGTGGCGATCAGCGGCTTCGAGACCGTCAGCAACAGCAAGTTGATCACGACGACGGGCGACATGACTTACACGGGGACTTCCGCCAACGATACTTTCACCAACACCAGCCAGATCACGGTTGGCGGCGCGGCATCCTTCGACGGCGCGGGCGGTGCGGGCGACCAGTTGCTGAATACCGGCGGCACTATCACGGTGACCGGCCTGACGACGATCAAGAATTTCGAGGTGGTGACCAACAGCGGCACCATCAAAGCCAAGGGCGGCTTGGCCTATCTGGGCAGTGCCAGTGACGAGACCATCACCAACAGCGGCATACTGAATGTGACCGGTGCGGCCGGTTTTGACGGCGCGGGCGGCACCAACGATCAGCTTCTCAACAGCGGCGTCATGTCGGTGACAGGCCTCACAACCATCTCGAACTTCGAGACATTCACCAACAGCGGCACGCTCAATGCCAAGGGCGGTCTGGACTATCAGGGCAGCGCCACTGCCGAGACCTTCACCAACAGCGGCGCGCTGAACGTCACGGGAGCCGGCAGCTTCGATGGCGGCGGCGGAACCGATATCATGACCAATGCCGCGAGCGGCACGTTGTCGGTTGACGGAGTGGCGGCGATCAAGAACTTCGAAACG
This sequence comes from Aestuariivirga sp., assembly GCA_046594125.1. Classification (GTDB taxonomy): domain Bacteria; phylum Pseudomonadota; class Alphaproteobacteria; order Rhizobiales; family Aestuariivirgaceae; genus Aestuariivirga. The sequence continues at coordinate 10,351 of JBKJQD010000270.1, read as the reverse complement.
GTCACCAACGACGGCACGATGGTGTTCAACAGCAAGGGCAACCTGCCGTCGGGAACGACGGTGGCGACGATTGATGTCGGCGCCGGCAACATGTTCACCAACAATGGCACAATCGACCTTCACCAGGATGCAGGTCCGGTGCGTTTCGGTGACAATGTTGATATCACTGGCAATGCCGACCTGCCGGGAACGCTGTCGCTCGACATCAGCCTCCGCGATGGCGGCATTGCCGACAACCTCACTGTGTCTGGTGATGTCACGGGTGCCGTTGCGTTCGACTTCCATTATGACACCAGTGGTACCTATCTGCTGCTCGACGGCGGACGCATGGACCTCGTTTCGGCAGGTGGCGATACCTCGCTGCTCTCGGTTGGTAGCGCCAATACAGCCGGCGGCGGGGCGGTTGGCGCCGATTCGCTCATCGACTCGTCCGGCCTGATCGATTATTTCCTGCGCAAGGACGACACCGGGATATTCGTCGAGTCGCTGCTCGACAGCGCCAAGGCCGGCGGCTTGGCTGGTGCTTTCGGCGGTGCCCTGACCTCGGTTGGCGCTATTTTCCAGAAGCCGGTATCTTCGTTCGTGTCGACCTGCAAGACCGGCGACGAGAACAGCCACGGCTTCGGAACCTGGTTCCGGGCCAGCAACGGCTCGCTCGATACCGAGACCAATGGTACTTCGACATTGGATGGCGCGCCGCTGGGGGCAGTGGCATCGAAGAATACCACGAAGTATTATGGTCTTCAGGGCGGCGCTGATATCGCCACCTGCAATATTGGTGGAACGACGACTGTTCATACCGGTCTCACTGTCGGACAGGTGACCGGAACCAGCACCCAGACCAACGCCGCCGAATTCCTGACGATGGATTTCGACAGCAAGTTCGTTGGCGGCTATGTGGCATTGATCCACAACAGCGGCTTCACCGCCGATGCCAATGTCCGCTACGACTTCCATAATTTCGATCTTAGCCACACCGACACAACCGTGCTGGCGCCCGGCACCAAGGTCGACGGGTCGACGATTTCAGGATCGGTCGGCGCGGCCTACAACTATACATTGGATAATTCGATCGGCATCCGTCCTGCCGTGGGTCTGGCCGTGTCAAAGACCTCGGTTGATCCGTTCAGCGTCAACGGCACCGGTACCTTTGCCTATGACGACCAGATCAGCATCATGGGGCAGGCGGCGCTCACCTTTTCCAAGACCTTCGATGTCACGGACACCAGCCGGGTGCAGGCCTTCCTCAGCGGCGCGGTGTTCCACGAATTTGGCGAGAAGGGCCATTCAACTTTTGATCTTGGCGAGGTTGTTGATGTCAAGACCTCAAACATCGGCACCTTCGAACAGGTGGGTGCGGGCCTGACCTTCATCGTGGACGGCGGCAGTGCTCCGACCGAACCGAAGTTTGCCAGCGGCATCCGCCTTGACGCCCAGTTCGGCGACAGGCTGGAAGGCTGGGCGCTGACCGGACAGGCACGCTTGCAGTTCTAGGGCGGCGGCGCCAGGCACGGGTGGAATCCTGTAGCGGCGCCTGGTCCACATCAGACTTGCCAAGCCTCTGAAAAAGGGGTTAGCTTTGCCGCAAGGGGCAGTCGTCAAGGTTTTCCGGGAGAACGTCACCATGGCAGACAGTGGCCAGAGATTCATCAAGCGCAATCGCCCGCCTCGTGTGCAGATCGAGTACAAGGATCCCTACAACTCCGAAAAGATGGTCGAACTGCCGTTCGTCATGGGGGTTATGGGGGACCTGTCGGGCAATGCGTCCGAAATCGAGAAGGCGGATCTCGACGACCGCAAATTCCTTGATATCGACATGGACAATTTCGACAAGCGCCTCGGCGCCATCAAGCCGGGCGTGACCTTCCGCGTCGATAACAAGCTGGGCGGCGAGGGTGGCGATTCCGCCAAACTGGGCGTGCAGCTCAAGTTCGAGAAAATGGCTGATTTCGAGCCGACGGCGGTGGTGAAGCAGGTTCCCGCGCTGGCCAAGCTTCTGGAAGCCCGGCAGCGCCTCGCCAACCTGCAACGCTATATGGACGGCAAGGCGGGGGCCGAGCAGCAGCTCCAGAAACTGCTGAAGGATCCCGACCTGATGCGGCTCATGAAGGAGCAGAAGTCTAGCGGGTCCGGCACGGACGAGGGTTCCACCTCTTAATTTCTCATCGACAAGGAATATCTGGCAATGGCGACCGAGACAGAAGTCCAACGTGGCCAGCAGAAGGTTGAGGAACAAGGCGTCGAAGCCTTTTCGGATCTGCTGAAGAAGAGTTTCAAGCCGCGCAGCGACCGGCACGCGGCGGAAGTGGAAAATGCCGTTTCCGCACTGGTGGAGCAGGCCCTGGCGGATGGATCGCTGGTCAAGGACGATGTCCTCGATACCATCGATACGATGATCGCCCAGCTAGACCGCAAGCTTTCCGATCAGCTCAACGAAATCCTGCATGCGCCGGAATTCCAGAAGCTGGAAAGCGCCTGGCGCGGCCTCAAGCATGTCGTGTTCAATTCCGAGACCGATGCCACCCTCAAGATCAGGGTACTCAATGTCTCCAAGGACGAACTCAAGAACATGTTCAAACTCTACCCCGGCGCGCGCTGGGACCAGAGTCCGCTGTTCAAGAAGGTCTATGGCGCGGAATTCGACCAGCTCGGCGGTGAGCCCTATGGCTGTCTGATCGGCGACTATTATTTCGATCATTCTCCGGTCGATGTCGGTATCATGCGGGAAATCGCCAAGACAGCGGCGGCGGCCCATGCGCCGTTCTTCGCGTCGGCGGGGCCCACGCTGCTCGGGCTTGATTCCTGGAACGAGCTGACCAAGCCGCGCGACCTTGGCAAGATTCACGATACACCTGAATTCGCGGCCTTCAAGTCGCTGCGCGACAGCGATGACGCGCGCTACATGTCGCTGTGCCTGCCGCGTGTTCTGGCGCGCCTGCCCTATGGCGCCAAAACCGAGCCGGTGGAGGAGTTCGGTTTCGAGGAAGTCACCGACGAGCATGGCGGCCAGAAATACTCCTGGATGAATGCCGCCTACGCCATGGCGACCAACATCAACCGGGCCTACAAGGAATATGGCTGGACCATCCGCATCCGCGGCGTCGAGTCGGGCGGTACCATCGAGAACCTGCCGACCCACGTCTTCCCGACCGATGACGGCGGTGTTGATATCAAGTGCCCGACGGAAATCGCCATTGGCGACCGGCGCGAGGGTGAACTGTCCAAACTCGGCATGGCGGCCCTGATCCACCGCAAGAACACCGACAAGGCCGCCTTCATCGGCGCCCAGTCGCTGTACCGCCCCAAGAAATACGTCGACGACCTGGCCACCGCCTCGGACAACCTGTCGTCGCGCTTCACCTACATGTTCGCGGTGTCGCGCTTTGCCCATTACCTGAAAGTCATGGTGCGCGACAAGATCGGCTCGACCAAGGAAAAGGAACAGCTGCAGAAGTGGCTGACGGAGTGGATCAGCAAATACGTCGATCCGGCGCCCACCATGTCGGACGAAAAGACCAAGGCCCGCAGGCCGCTGGCCGGCGCCAAGATCGAAGTCGAGGAAGACGAGGAAAACCCCGGCTACTACCGCACCCGCATCCATCTCCGGCCGCATTATCAGCTTGAGGGCATGGACATCGGCATCAGCCTGGTCTCGAAACTCAAGAAGGATTGAAGCGTCACGCCTGAGTAACTTAGTTCATGGAGCGTTCATGTAGAAAAGCGCATACATGAAAACCGAGGGACGACATCACCTCATTCACATAGGAGGACGACATGGCGGTTGACTTTATTCTCGAACTCGAAGGCGTACCCGGCGAATGCCAGAAGCAGGGTTATGAAGGCAAGATTGACATCGACTCGTGGTCGGGCAGCGCCCATCGCTCGGGTGCGTTCGCGATCGGCGGCGGCGGCACGACCGGTGCGGCATCGATTTCGGATATCGGTGTATCGAAGCATTTCGACAAGGCATCCTGCCCTCTGCAACTGTGTGTGGTGACCGGCAAGCATATTCCATCCGGCAAGATCTATTGCCGCAAGTCGGTTGGCGACAAGCAGGATGTCTATCTGCAGATTGATCTGACCGACATCGTGGTGACGTCCTATTCGGCCGGTGGTGCGGGCGGCAGCGACATGATCCATGAAAACGCGACGTTCAACTTTGCCAAGATCGAGATCAAGTACAAGGAACAGGCCTTGGATGGTTCCCTGGCCGACGCCGGCGAGTTGAAGTTCGACGTTCCGAAGGGCGAAACGTTCTAAGAATCGGCCGCATGCGCGGTAAATCCACAGGCGCATGCCGGATGTTGAGACTTGCGAGTCAGCCGATTGCCCAAGGTGATCGGCTGAAGCATTTTGGAGTAACTTACGTGCTGGTGCGGGGAATGGCGTTGGTCTGCTTGGACCGGAATGGATTTAAGTTGACCCTCACTTCACCCTCCCCCTTGTGGGGCGGGCGGGGTGGGGGTGGCCATGGTCTCGACTCTTGGGACCCCACCCCTAACCCCTGCCCACAAGGGGGAGGGGAACGATTTTTAGCCGGTCTGATTTCCGGGTGCGGCCGTGAATGATGGGCGGCGTCCGGAACGGCTGGCGATACCCTTGATGCAGGCATTCCGGGCGTCGTTCCGGGCGCGGGACTCGACCAAGATCATCGAACAGCGCGATGAATTCGGTGACCGCATCGTGGCAGGCCGCCGCTCCTCGCCGCGCCGCGCCGCAACCGAACAGGCGTTGCGCGAAGACCTGAGTGAAGATCTGGCGATCCTTCTCAACACTGTGAGCCTGGCTTCGGCGGTAGACCTCACCTCGATGCCGCATATGGCGAAGTCGGTGCTCAATTTCGGTCTGGCTGATCTATCGGCAAAGTCCGCCGGGTCCGAGGCCGTCGAGCGCATTGCTGGTGAGTTGCGCACGGCGCTGAAACATTTCGAGCCGCGGCTGATCGCCGAAACCATTTCCATTGAGCGCGACGCGCTTGCCGACATGAAGGAGCTGAAGGTGCGCTTCGTCATCCACGCCGACATGCGCGCCACGCCGCTCGACGTGCCCGTCGACTTCGTGGCGGATATCGAGATCGACAGCGCCAAGATGAAAGTATCGAGGGTCTAGGGCTGATGAACCGGGAATTCCGCGAGCTCTATAACCGCGAACTCGGAGTGCTTGAGGAAAGTGCGCGCGAGTTCGCCGAGGAGTTTCCCGGTGTTGCCGAGCGCCTGGGCGGCCTGACGCGCGATGCCATGGACCCGATGATCAAGGGTCTGCTGGAAGGTGCGGCCTTTCTGGCGGCGCGCGTGCAGCTCAAGATCAAGCACGAGTTCCCGGAGTTCACCAACAATCTGCTCGAACAGCTGGTGCCGCATTATCTGGCGCCGACGCCGTCGACGACGATGGTCTCGGTGGCGCCGCCCTTCGACGATCCCAATCTGAAGGACGGTATCCGCATCGAGGGCGGCACCTATCTTGATGCCCGCTATGTCGAGCGCGAACGGCGGGTGGCCTGCCGTTACCGGCTGGCTACCGCTCTCGTCCTGTGGCCCATCGACATCACCTATGCCGAATTCATTTCGCAACGCGCCTCGCTGGCGGCACTGGGAATCGAGACCGGTGCTGATATCGCATCGGGTCTGCAACTCAGTCTGATCCGGCGCAGCACGGCGGCACTCGAGGACGAGCCGAAGGATGATCCGGCGCAGCCGAAACCGGAGCTGCTTTTGTCGGCCTGCAAGGTGCCGGAATTGACAGTGCGCATTCTCGGCGATCTGGCGGATTCGGTGCGTCTCTACGAGCGCCTGTTCTGCAACATCAAGGATGTCTACGTCCGCTATCTCGACGATTTCGAAAATCCGGTGGTGTTCAAGGCGCCGCCGGGCTGTATCAAACAGGTGGGACTCGAACACGAGGAGCCGCTGCTGCCGGGTGACAACCGGGTTTTCCGCGGCTTCGACCTGCTGCGCGAAATGTTCATCCTGCCGCAGAAATTCATGGGCTTCCGGATCACCGGGTTGCAGGACATCCTGCCGCGCATCAGGTCGCGCCGCGCCGACATCATCATCACCTTCGACCGGCCCGATGCGCGGCTGCCTTCGGTGGTGCGGGCGAGAACCTTTTCGCTCTATGCGGTGTCGGCCGCCAATCTTTTCGAGATGCAGGCCGGGCGCATCGCCGTCAAGCCCAATGAATACGAACACCAGATCGTGCCCGACCGTGGCCGCTATCTCGACTTCGAGCCGCACCGGGTGGTGCGCATCTACGCGCATTTTCTCGGCACCAAGGAAAAACTCGAAGTCTTCCCGCTCTACTCCGCACCGCCTGAAAACATCCCGGAATCTTCGGCGATCTTTTACACGGTGCGCCGCCTGATGCGAAAACGCACGGTGGAAGAGCACCGTCTCGGCAAGTCGTCGAACTACACCGGCACCGACATGTTCCTGTCGATCGCGCCCAATCCCAAGGCGCTCGAGGGCCGCGACATCGCTGAACTCAGCGTGCGCGCCATGTGTTCCAACCGGCACCTGACCGAGCATCTGCCAGTCGGCGAGGGCGGGGCCGATTTCACGCTGGAGAGCAACACCAAACTGCCGGTCACCTGCATCGCCGGGCCAACGCCGCCGCGCGAGTCGATCATCAATCGCGCCACAGACTCCTCCGGCGCCAGCGCCTTCGGCTCAACCGCATGGCGGCTGATCAACCTGCTGCGCCTCAATCATCTGGGTCTCACTGGCCGCGGCACGACGGAGTCCGCCGCGACACTTCGGGAGTTGCTGACGCTGTTTGCCGATACCTCGGACAACACCACCGAGCGGCAGATTCGCGGCATCATGAAAGTCGAGAGCCAGCCCATCGTGCGCCGGGTGCGGCAGGCCGACGGCTCAGGCGTGGCGCGCGGCCTTGAAGTGACCATCACCTTCGATGAGAAAGCCTTCGAGGGCAGCGGCTTGTTCCTGTTCGGCGCGGTGCTCGACCGCTTCCTCGCCGAATATGCGCCGATCAACAGTTTCGTGCAGACCGTGGTGCGCTCCAATGACCGCGGCGAGGTCAAGCGCTGGCCGCCGCGCGTCGGCAACCGGGTGACGCTGTGATCGATCTTGACGCCCTTGAGCGCGAGCCGTGGAACTTCGATTTTCTCAATACGCTGCGCTGGTTCGAGCGCGAATACAGCAACAAGCCGCGCATCGGCGACAGTGCGGCGCTGGACGAGGATTTCCTGTTTCTGGGTCAGGACCCTTATGTCGAATTCCCGGCATCGAACGTCGTCAAGTTCGAGCGCAACGAGTGGGGGGGCTTGCGGCTCACCAGCCGCTTTCTTGGGCTTCTCGGGCCGCAGGGCGCCCTGCCGCTGCAGACGACGCTGGAAGCCAAGTATTTCCTCGACTCCGGCGACCCGGCCTTCCCGCGCTTTCTCGATATTTTCAACCACCGCTTCCTGCAATTGTTCTATCGCGCCTGGTCGGATTCAAGGCCTGCTGGCCAGCACGACCGGCCCGATGCCGACCGTTTCGCGGATTATGTGGGAACGGCGGCGGGCATCGGCACCAAGGCCCTGCAGCACCGTGACAGTGTCGCGGACTATGCCAAGTTTTCGCTGGCCGGCCTCCTGGGCTCGCAAGTGCGCAGTGCCTCGCGCATCGAGAGCATGCTGGCCCATGTCTTCGGCGTACGCGCTACGGTCGACCAGATGGTGGGCAGCTGGTTGAAGCTCGCCACGGAGGACCAATCGTCGGTCGGCGGGTTGAACGCCAGCCTGGGGCAGGATACGATGATTGGTGCTGCCGTCTACAGTGTCCAGGACAAGTTTCGCATCAGGCTCGATGTGGCCACACTGGCCAAGTTCGAGGAGTTCCTGCCCAAGGGCAAACACTTCGATCATCTGGTCGACATGATATTTTTCTACATCGGCGATCTGCTCGAATATGAAGTGCAATTGCTGATCCCGGCGCTTGAGACCAAACCCGCCTCGCTGGGCGGCTTCGGGCGCCTTGGCTGGACTACCTGGATGGGCACGGACGAGCCGCCCGCCGCCGATCAGGTGCGCGGCGAATGCAGCTTCCATCCCGCCGAGCGCGCCGCCCATGACCGCCGCATCAAAGACACCATTGCAACCACGGGGAGTTCCTGACCATGGCCGACATCAGTCTCGAAGCCGTCACCGGCAAACTCAACCGCATCGGCTATGACAGTTTCATGCAGGCACTGCGCCTGGCCAAGGGAGCGGGCAACCGCAACCTCGAACTGGTTCACTGGCTGCTCAAGATCTTGCAGATGGACCGCACCGATCTGGTGCTGACCGCCGATCACTTCAAGCTCGACCGGGCCAAACTGCTGCTCGATGCCGGGGCCGTGGTCAACAACTTTGCCATGAACAAGACCGAGATGCCGGGGATTTCGGAAAACATCGTCGATGCGCTGGACCGCGGCTGGCACTTCGCCACGCTGCTGTTCGGCGAAACCCAGATTCGCACCGGGCATCTGCTGGTGGCCTGTCTGAAGGACGACCGGCTGAGCCGGGCCGTCAACAACATCTCCAAGGAATTCGCCCGCATCGACATCGACCAACTGACCAATGAATACCAGAAAATCTGGCACGGCTCGGAGGAAGAAAACCTGCGGCCGATGGATGGCTCGGGGCTAGTGGCGGCGGGAACTCCCGGCGCTTCCCAAGGTGCTCCCGGTGCCAAGGGCACGACGGCGCTCGACCGTTTCTCCGTCGATCTGACCGCCAAGGCGGCGACCGGCGAGATGGACCCCATCGTCGGGCGCGACGATGAAATCCGCCAGATCATCGACGTGCTGATGCGGCGGCGCCAGAACAATCCCATCCTCACTGGCGAGGCGGGAGTGGGCAAGACCGCCGTGGTCGAAGGCTTTGCCCAGAGGATCGCGGCGGGCGATGTTCCGCCACCGTTGCAGAAGAACCGGCTCTGCGCTCTGGATATTGGCTTGATGCAGGCGGGTGCTTCGATGAAGGGCGAATTCGAGCAGCGCCTGCGCTCGGTCATCGACGAAGTTCAAGCGTCACCGACACCGATCATCCTGTTCATTGACGAGGCCCATACGCTGATCGGGGCTGGCGGTGCGGCGGGCACCGGTGACGCCGCCAATCTGCTCAAACCGGCGCTGGCGCGCGGTACGCTGAAGACCATCGCCGCCACGACCTGGGCCGAATACCGCAAACACATCGAAAAAGATCCAGCACTGTCGCGGCGCTTCCAGTCGATCATGATCGACGAGCCCGGCGTGGCGCGCTGCAACGACATGATGCGCGGGCTGCTTGGTCCGATGGAGAAGCACCACAAGGTGGTGATTTCCGACAAGGCCGTGGTGGCGGCGGTAAAGCTGTCGGCGCGCTATATCCCGTCGCGGCAATTGCCCGACAAGGCGGTGAGCCTGCTCGACACGGCCTGCGCCCGGGTGGCGATTTCACAGACCGCGACGCCGGCCATGGTGGAGGATACCCGCGTGCTGATTTCGGCACGCGAAACGGAACTGGCGTCCCTCGAACGCGAGCGCGACATCGGGGCCGCCGACGAAGATCGTATCCGCGATGTCACCGCCGAGATTGCCACCGCCAAGGAAAAGTTGGCGATGCTTGAAACTGAATGGGCTTCGGAACTGGCCAAAGTCGAAGAGATCAAGACGCTGCGCGAGGCCATCGGCAAGGGCGGTGAGAAAGCCGTTACGGCCCGCGCCGAACTCAAGGCCAAGGTCGATGAGCTTGAAGCCATCGACCCGGAAAAGCGCATGATCTATCCCTTCGTCGACGAGCAGTCTGTAGCCTCTGTGGTCTCTGATTGGACCGGCATTCCGGTGGGCCGCATGGTGAAGGACGAGGTGCAGACCATCCTCAGCCTGGGCGATATTCTCGGCAAGCGCGTGGTGGGGCAGGGCCATGGCCTGGCGATGATCGCCAAGCGCATCGAGACCAACCGCGCCAAGCTCGACAATCCCAACAAGCCGATTGGCGTGTTCATGTTGGCTGGCCCCTCGGGCGTCGGCAAGACCGAGACGGCGCTGGCACTCGCCGAGGCGCTCTATGGTGGCGAGCAGAACATGATCACCATCAACATGAGCGAGTTTCAGGAGGCCCACACGGTCTCGACGCTGAAAGGTGCGCCTCCAGGCTACGTCGGCTATGGCGAAGGCGGCAGGCTGACGGAAGCGGTGCGGCGCAAGCCCTATAGCGTGGTGCTGCTCGACGAGGTCGAGAAGGCCCATCCCGATGTCCATGAAATCTTCTTCCAGGTTTTCGACAAGGGCCAGATGGAAGACGGCACCGGGCGGATGGGCCTTCTCGACCTCGTCGAGCAGCACCACGCTATAGGGCTTGCGCCGCACCGCCTCCGTTAGCCTGCCG
>JBKJQD010000238.1:0-2819 GCA_046594125.1 Aestuariivirga sp. | reverse complement strand
GCCCGGTGGCGCGACGTGACAGTTCCTTGGCGAGTTTGACGCGCTGGGCTTCGCCGCCTGACAGGGTCGTCGCCTGCTGGCCGACGTGGATGTAGCCGAGGCACCCGCTCCAGCGTGGCGAATTTCTCCCGCACACTGGGCACGGCACGGAAAAAGTCGGTGGCTTCCGACACTGTCATGTCGAGCACTTCGGCGATCGACTTGTCCTTGAAACGGATTTCCAGCGTCTCGCGGTTGTAGCGCTTGCCGTGGCATTCATCGCAGGTGACATAGACATCGGGCAGGAAGTGCATCTCGATCTTGATGACGCCGTCGCCCTGGCAGGTCTCGCAGCGCCCGCCTTTCACATTGAAGGAAAAGCGCCCCGGCCCATAGCCGCGCGCCTTGGCTTCCGGCAATCCGGCGAACCAGTCGCGGATCGGCGTGAAGGCGCCAGTGTAAGTTGCGGGATTGGAGCGCGGCGTGCGGCCGATGGGCGATTGGTCGATGTCGATGATCTTGTCGAGCATCTCGAGGCCTTCGATGCGGTCGTGTTCGGCGGGCGCCTCGCGCGTCCCCATGAGTTTGCGGGCCGCCGCCTTGTAGACCGTGTCGATCAACAGCGTCGACTTGCCGCCGCCCGACACACCCGTCACGCAGGTGAAAACGCCGAGCGGAATTTCCGCCGACACGTTCTTCAAGTTGTTGGCGCGCGCTCCCTTGACGCGGATGGAGCGGCCCTTGTCCCACTTGCGCCGGTGCAAGGGCAGGGGCACCTGCTGCTGGCCAGTCAAGTATTGCCCGGTCAGCGACTTGGGATTGGCCATCACTTCGGCGGGAGTCCCCTTGGCGATGATCTCGCCGCCATGGATGCCAGCACCAGGCCCGATATCGACCACGTAATCAGCCTGGCGGATGGCGTCCTCGTCATGCTCGACGACGATCACCGTGTTGCCGAGATCGCGCAGATGCACCAGGGTTTCGAGCAGCCGGGCATTGTCGCGCTGGTGCAGGCCGATGGACGGTTCGTCCAGCACATAGAGTACGCCGGTCAGGCCGGAGCCGATCTGCGAGGCCAGGCGGATGCGCTGGCTTTCGCCGCCCGACAGCGTGCCGGAGGTCCGCGACAGGTTGAGATAGTCGAGTCCCACGTCGACGAGGAATTTCAGGCGCTCGCGGATTTCCTTGAGGATGCGCGCGGCGATTTCCTGATCCTTGGGCTTCAGCTTGGCGAGCAATTCATCAAACCAGATGTAGGCCTCGCGGATGGCCATGGCCGAGATCTGGCCGATGTGCTTCTTGTCAATCTTCACCGCAAGGGCCTGCGGCTTCAGCCGATAGCCGCCGCACTCGCCGCACGGATGATCCGACTGGTACTTGGACAGTTCCTCGCGCATCCATTCGCTGTCGGTCTCGCGCCAGCGCCGCTCGATATTGCCGATGACACCCTCGAAGGGCTTCTTGGTCTTGAACGAGCGGATGCCGTCATCATAGGTGATCGAAATTTCATCCTCGCCGGTGCCGAAGAGCACGGCGTCGCGGGCCTTCTTGGTCAAGTCCTTCCACGGCGTGGTCATCGAGAATTTGTAATGCTTGGCCAGCGCGTCAAGCGTCTGGGTGTAATAGGGTGAGGTGTTGCCGGTCTTGGCCCAGGGCACCACGGCGCCCTCGCGCAAGCTCAGGGTATTGTCCGGCACCACGAGATCGGGCTCGAACTTCAACTCGGTGCCAAGTCCGTCGCATTTCGGACAGGCGCCGAATGGGTTGTTGAAGGAGAAAAGCCGCGGTTCGATTTCTTCAATCGTGAAGCCCGAGACCGGACAGGCGAAGCGCTCGGAAAACATAATGCGCTCGTGGGTCTCGTTCTTCGACTTGTTGGCGCTTTCCTCGGAGGTCTCGGAGGGCGGCAGCGGCTTGTCGGCGAATTCGGCGATGGCCAGACCATCGGCGAGTTTCAGAGCGGTTTCAAAGGAGTCAGCCAGACGCGTGCCAAGATCGGGCTTCACCATCAGGCGGTCCACCACCACGTCAATGTCGTGCTTGTATTTCTTGTCAAGCGCCGGGACCGCCTCGATCTCGCGGAACACGCCATCGACCTTGACGCGCTGGAAGCCGCGCTTCTGCAAGTCGGCCAGCTCCTTGCGATACTCACCCTTCCGTCCACGGACGATCGGCGCCAGCAGATAGAGGCGGGTGCCGTCTTGCAAGGCGAGAGTGCGATCAACCATCTGGGTGACCGTCTGGCTTTCGATGGGCAGGCCGGTGGCCGGCGAATAGGGGACACCGATGCGGGCGAAGAGCAGCCGCATGTAGTCATGGATTTCGGTGACCGTGCCCACCGTCGAGCGCGGGTTGCGGCTGGTGGTTTTCTGCTCGATGGAGATGGCGGGTGAAAGTCCGTCGATCTGGTCGACGTCGGGCTTCTGCATCATCTCGAGGAATTGCCGGGCATAGGCCGACAGCGATTCGACATAGCGGCGCTGACCCTCGGCATAGATGGTATCGAAAGCCAGCGACGACTTGCCGGAGCCGGATAGCCCGGTGAAGACGATCAGCTTGTCGCGCGGCAGGTCAATCGAAATATTCTTCAGGTTGTGCTCGCGCGCCCCCTGAATAGAGAGAAGTTTCTTGTGTTCGGCCATGGGCTCTGACTAGATCAAAAAGGGAACGGAAGCAAGGCGGCGAAGAATGTCAGGAGATATGGTCAGCAGATGTCAGGAGTTTAGGGCCTGACGTCATTTGAGCCAAACGAGGGCGCAAACGAGATGGAGGCGGCGAGGAAATTCCGCGCGGTTTTGTCGTAACGTGTGGCAATGGCGCGGAAATGTTTGATAGTGTTG
>JBKJQD010000208.1:0-3227 GCA_046594125.1 Aestuariivirga sp. | reverse complement strand
AAAGCCGTGCGGCTGGACGGCATGACCCTGTTCTTCGCACTCGGCACATCGGTGTTCATCGCCGCCTACACCATCGTCGATGGCCTGGGCGGGCGCCTGTCGGGCTCGCCGTCGGGCTATGCCGCGCTGCTTTTCGTGATTGACGGGGTATTGCTGTCGATTGCCGCGGTGGCCATGCGCGGGCCCGGCGTCTTCGCCCAGGTGGCGCCCTACTGGCGGCTCGGCACGGCGGGCGGCTTCCTGTCGGCTGGTGCCTACTGGATCGCCATCTGGGCTATGACCCACGCGCCCATTGCCGCGGTCGCTGCGCTGCGCGAGACCAGCATCCTGTTCGTCATCGTCATGTCGATGAAGGTGCTGAACGAAACCGTGACCTTGCCGCGCATCGGCGGCGCCGTGCTGATCGCCGCGGGCGCTATCATGCTGCGGCTGTCGTGATCAGGCGTTGCCGATCAGGATGCCGGTCAAGAACACCAGGAAGCCGCCCACGGCGATCTGGAAGGCGGCCTTCAGGAACGGCGTATCCATGTATTTATAACGCACCCAGGAGATGACGCCGAGTTCGAAGAACACCACGATGATGGCCACCGCGGTGGCGGTCTGGAAGTGCGGAATGAGATAGGGCAGCGTGTGGCCAAGACCGCCCACCGCCGTCATGACGCCTGCGGCGATGCCGCGAATCATCGGATGGCCGCGGCCGGTCAGTTTGCCATCATCGGAGAGGCCCTCGGCCAGTCCCATGGATATGCCCGCCCCCACCGAAGCCGCCATGCCGACGAGGAACGTCGCCCAGGTGTTGCCGGTGGCAAAGGCGGCGGCAAAGAGCGGCGCCAGGGTCGAAACCGAACCGTCCATCAGGCCGACGAGGCCCGGCTGGATGACCTGCAGCAGGAACAGGCGGCGTCTGGCCTCGCCTTCCTCGATCTTCGCATCCGCCGTTACATGCTGGATGCCGAGCTTGCTGGCCAGTGACTCATGGCCCTTCTCGGCTTCGGCGAGATTGTTGAGCAGCGTCTTCACCTGCGGGTCGCTGGAACGCTCGGAGGACTGTTTGTAGAAGCGGTAGTTCTCGAACTCGATGACCTCGGCGCGCTTGCGCATTTCCTCGATGTTCATCTTGCCGATGGTCCAGGCCGGCTTGTGCTTGACAAAGCCGATGATGTCGCTGCGCCGGATGAGCGGAATGAAGTCACCGAATTTCTTGCGGTAGAGATCAGTCAGCCAGCGCCGGTGCTCGTGCTCCTCTTCCGACATCTCGATGAAGACCTTGGCGGAGGCCGGATAGGTATCCATCAGCGCGTGCGCAAACCCCGAATAGGCGCGAGCGTCATCATCCTCGCTCGATATGGCGAGAGCAATGATTTCCTGTTCGGTGAGGTCGGAGAAGCTTTTCAAGTCTCACTCGCGGTTTTTGGCAGGCCCAGAATTTAGAACCATTCCAGACTAGGGTCCAGCGGCAAGATGGATCAGTTCTCGTCCATCTTCAACGCCGAGATAAACGCTTCCTGCGGGATTTCGACCCTGCCGAACTGGCGCATTTTCTTTTTGCCCTCTTTCTGCTTGTCGAGCAGCTTGCGCTTTCGGGAAATGTCGCCGCCGTAGCATTTGGCGGTGACATCCTTGCGCATGGCGGAGAGCGTCTCGCGGGCGACGATCTTGCCGCCGATGGTCGCCTGAATGGGGATCTGGAACATGTGGCGCGGGATCAAATCCTTCAGCTTCTCGCACATGACACGGCCGCGCAATTCGGCACGGGCACGATGCACCACCATGGCCAGCGCATCGACCGGCTCGGCATTGACCAGAATGGTGAGGCGGACGAGATCGCCCTCCTCATAGCCCACCATCTTGTAGTCGAAGGAGGCATAGCCGCGGCTCACCGACTTGAGACGGTCGTAGAAATCGAACACCACCTCGTTGAGCGGCAGGTCATAGTCCACCATGGCGCGCGAACCGGCATAGGTCAGCTGTTTCTGGCGGCCGCGGCGGTCCTCGCAAAGTTTCAGAATCGATCCGAGATATTCGTCGGGCACCAGAATGGTCGCCTCGATCCACGGTTCCTCGATATTGAGGATCAGCGTCTGGTCGGGAAGATCGACCGGGTTGTGCAGTTCGATCTTGGTGCCATCACGCAGGTTCACCTTGTAGATGACAGAGGGCGCCGTGGTGATGATGTCGACGTTGAACTCGCGTTCGATCCGTTCACGGATGATCTCGAGATGCAGAAGGCCCAGAAATCCGCAGCGGAAGCCAAAGCCCAGCGCGGCGGAGGTTTCCATGTCATAAGAAAAGCTGGCGTCATTGAGCCGCAACCGGCCCATGGCCTCGCGCAGGTCCTCGAAGCGCGCCGCATCGACGGGGAAGAAGCCGGCGAAGACCACCGACTGGGCGGGACGAAAGCCCGCCAGCGGGGTGACCGCCACGGCGCGGTCATCGACCACCGTGTCGCCCACCCGGGTATCGGCCACCTGTTTGATCGAGGCGGTGAAGAAGCCGATCTCGCCCGGCCCCAGTTCGTCGATCAATTCCTTCTTGGGCCGCGACACGCCAACGCGCTCCAGCGTGTAGATGGCATTGGTCGACACCAGCTTGACGCGCATACCCTTCTTCAGCACGCCGTCGATGATGCGCACCAGCACCACGACGCCCAGATAAGTATCATACCAGCTATCGACCAGCAGCGCCTTCAGCGGCGCATCGCGGTCGCCCTTGGGGGCTGGCAGGCGGTGGACGATGGCCTCCAGCACCTCGGGAACGCCCAGTCCCGTCTTGGCGGAAATCGGAATGGCCTCGGACGCATCGATGCCGATCACGTCCTCGATCTGCTGGCGGATGCGCTCGGGCTCGGCGGCGGGAAGATCGACCTTGTTGAGGACCGGGACGATCTCGTGGTGATTGTTGATCGCCTGATAGACATTGGCCAGCGTCTGGGCCTCGACGCCCTGCGAGGCGTCAACCACCAGCAGCGAGCCCTCGCAGGCGGCCAGCGAGCGCGACACTTCATAGGCGAAGTCGACATGGCCCGGCGTGTCGATGAGGTTCAGCACATATTTCTCGCCGTTCCGCGCCGTATAGTCGAGGCGGACGGTGTTGGCCTTGATGGTGATGCCGCGCTCGCGCTCCAAATCCATCGAGTCGAGGATTTGCTCTTTCATGTCGCGGTCGGCGACGGCACCGCAGAGCTGGATCAGCCGGTCGGCCAGCGTCGATTTGCCGTGGTCGATATG
>JBKJQD010000450.1:0-5043 GCA_046594125.1 Aestuariivirga sp. | reverse complement strand
CGATCTGGGCCAACCAGTTCGACAATGTCGCCAACCGCCAGGCCCACCTCGAGGGCACGGCGCCTGAAATCTGGGAGCAGACGGGAGGCAAGGTAGATGCCTTCGTCTCGGCGGTGGGCTCCGGCGGCACGCTCGCCGGCGTCTCGATGGGCCTCAAGGCCCGCAACAAGAACATCAAGGCGGTGCTGGCCGACCCGATGGGAGCCGCGCTCTACAACTGGTACAAGAACGGCGAACTCAAAGCCGAAGGCTCCTCCATCACCGAAGGCATCGGCCAGGGCCGCATCACCGCCAATCTCGAAGGGGCCATCGTCGACGAGGCCTTCCAGATTGCCGACAGCGAGGCCATCCCACTGGCCTTCGACCTGCTGCAATACGAGGGCCTGTGCATGGGCGGCTCGACCGGCATCAACGTGGCCGGCGCCATGCGCATGGCCAAGCAGATGGGTCCGGGCCACACCATCGTCACCATCCTCTGTGACTACGGCACGAGATACGCCTCGAAGTTGTTCAACCCGGCCTTCTTGCGCGAGAAGGGATTACCCGTGCCGAAGTGGCTGGAAGCCGTGCCGGATGTGCCGGGTGTTTTTGAAGAGGTTCGGGCTTAACATGAGGCTACAAGCGGCGGCACACGCCTCTTATCCATCCTCGCTGGTGGGGAAGGAAAAAGCCAAGATCAACCGCCGCATCAGACTGGTGTTCGCATGAGCGACAATGTCGTTTCCACCGCTTGGCTCGAGGCCCATCTGGGTTCGCCCGATGTCGCCATCATTGATGCCTCGTGGCAATTGCCGGCGGCGAAACGCGACGCCAAGGCCGAATTCCTTGGCAGCCGGATTCCAGGCGCCCAGTTTTTCAACATCGACGAACTCTCCGATACGTCGAGCCCCCTGCCCCACATGCTGCCTTCACCGGAGAAATTCGCCTCGCGCATGAGGAAGCTTGGCATCGGCGATGGCAAGAAGGTCATCGCCTATGACAGTTTGGGCTTGTTCTCGGCGGCGCGGGCCTGGTGGATGTTCCGGGTTTTCGGCCACAATGACGTGGCGGTGCTCGATGGCGGCCTGCCCAAGTGGAAGGCCGAGGGCCGCCCATTGGAAGACGGTCCGGCGCTGAAGCCCCAGGAGCGCCATTTTACCGCGCGCTATCAGTCCATGCTGGTGCGCGACGTGGCCTCCGTCGCCGCCGCCATCAAGGGCGGCTCGGCACAGATCGCCGACGCCCGCTCGCCGGGGCGGTTTCGCGGCGAAGAGGCCGAACCTCGCGCCGGGGTCCGTGCCGGTCACATGCCCGGCGCCCGCAATGTCCATTATGCGACACTGCTGAAACCCGACGGTACACTGAAACCGGCGCATGCCATTGCCGCCACTTTCGCTACGGCGGGCATTGACCTGTCGCAACCGGTGATCACCAGTTGCGGCTCCGGCATCACCGCCGCCATTCTGACACTTGGCTTGACACAGGCCGGTGCCCGCGATCATGCGCTCTACGACGGCTCCTGGACCGAATGGGGCGGCAACCCGGCCTCGGCCGTCGTCACCGGACCCTGAGCAATGGCGGCGCTTGAAACCACCGTGACTTTTCTGGAAATGACGGCTGAGCCCCTGCTCCATGTGGCACCACCTTCGAAACTGAAACTGATGCTGGCGCGGGCCGAAACGCCGTCGGTCGGTTTCTACCGCTACCTTTATGACGCCGTTGGCCGCGATTTCCACTGGCTCGACCGCAAAAAACTTTCCGATGCGGATTTGACTGCGATTATCCGGGATGAGCGCGTCGAGGTCTGGGTGGCCTATGCCAGTGGCCAGCCTGCGGGTTTCTTCGAAGTCGATGCCCGCCAGGCGCCAGCACAAGTGGAACTGATGTATCTGGGCCTGTTGCCGGAATTCCATGGTTGTGGCCTCGGCAAATGGCTCCTCGCCGAAGCCATTCGCGCCTGCTGGGACAGCAAGCCGCGGCGCATCATCGTCGAAACCTGCACGCTCGACGGCCCCGCCGCACTGCCCTTGTACCAGAAGCTCGGCTTCACGCCCTATGGCCGGAAGGAGAAGGTGGTGGAAGTCATGGATTGACGCCATATCTTTCGATGTTATAATGTTTGTTATAAGGAGAAATTCCATGAACAAGCATGTCACTATTGCGACCGCCAAGATTACAACCGTTGGAAACTCCGTCGGCATCACGCTGCCGAAGGAAGTTCTCGCCAAATTGCGTGTCGGCAAGGGTGATTCGCTCTGCCTGACGGAGACGCCGGATGGTGTTCTCCTGACGCCCTATAGCGTTGAATTCGCCACAATTATGGAAGCGGCGGAAATTGTCATGCGCGAGGACCGCGAAGTCCTGAGGGCTTTGGCGAAGTAACGGTGCCCTTCAATGTCTGACTTCAAATGGTTAAGCACGGAAGCTGTGCTTGCAATGCATGCCCGTCAACTCGCCGAGCACGGTGGTGGCACAGGTGTGCGTGATCCCGGACTTTTGGATTCAGCCCTCCAGCGGCCGGTCAACAAAACCACCTATGGCGAGCCCGATCTTTTCGATTTGGCGGCGGCCTATGCTTATGGGATTGCTCGCAACCATCCCTTCGTGGACGGCAACAAGCGCACAGCGCTCGTTGCGTCACGAACCTTCCTGATCATTAACGGTTTTCAGATCACCGCCTCACAGGAAGACCGCCTGACGACGTTTCTGAAACTTGCCGAAGGCAACCTTACGGAAGATGAACTCTCCGCTTGGTTCCGCAAATATGCGAAAGCGCTCTGAGTTTCACCTCACCGGTGGCGCGTAGAGCAATCCGCCGGCGTTCCACAGGGCGTTGATGCCGCGCTCGATGGCCAGCGGCGTGTCCTTGCCGAGGTTGCGATTGAAGATTTCGCCGTAATTGCCGGAAGCCTTGATGGCCCGCAGCGCCCATGATGCGTCGAGCCCCATGTCGGCGCCGAATGTGCCTTCCAAACCCAGCAAGCGGCGCACTGAAGGTTTCTTGCTCTGCGCCGCAAGATCATCGGCACCCGCCGCCGTCACCTCGATCTCCTCGGCATTGATCAGTGCAAAGAGCGTCCAGCGAACGATGTTGAACCACTGGTCGTCGCCCTGGCGCACGGCTGGCCCCAGCGGCTCCTTGGAGATCACGTCAGGCAGAACGATGCTGTCATCGGGATTGGCCAGCCGCAGGCGCAACGCATAGAGCTGCGACAGGTCGGCCGTATCGGCATCGCACTTGTCCTCTTCATAGGCCTTCAGCAGGTCCTCAAGGTCATCGAAGGCAATCGGCGTGAAGGTCATCTCCTTCTCGCGGAAGAAATCATCAAGATTGGCCTGGGTGGTCGTACCGGACGTAAAACAGATCGAAGCGCCCGACAGGTTCAGTGCGTTGGTAACACCGAGCAGCTTCTTCAGCATGAAGCCTTGGCCATCGTGGTAGGAAATACCGGCAAACAGAATGCCGATCCTGGTTTCACGCTCCATTGTCCAGGTGGTATTGCGTGACAAGAGGTCAAAGTCACCCGCCTTCAATTTATCGAAGCGTTCCTTGGAGTTGACGGGCACAAATTCGACCTTCGAGGCATCGCCCAGCACGGCGGCGGCAACCGCCTTGCAGAAGTCCACATCGAAGCCGGCCCATTGGCCATCAGCCGCTTTTGCCGCAAAGCCCTGGAGGCCTGGATTGACGCCGCACAGCAATTTACCGCGGGCTTTCACGTCCTCCAGCGTCGAGGCCATGGCCAACGTCGTTCCTGCCATCACAAGTGCCGCGACAACCGTAAGCCAGACAACAGGCAGCCGCATGATTCTATCTCCGTCATTACCCGCCAATGACGGTAACCTGTCCCAGCCGGGCTGCCAAGCAGGCTCTGCTTCCTAGGGTGTGCGTATCTTGGAAACCACCTGCTGCTGATGGAAATTCGGGTTCTCTCCGCTTGCATTGAATGTCGATACCGAGGTCACATAGGTGAACCCGCCGCCCGAATCGATGCCGAAGTAATCGCCGATGAACGTCCCCGATGACGAGATCGAGCTCGAATGCAAAGCCGAAAGCTGCGGGTCCCAGGTGTTGGCGGAGAGTTTGATATTGTGGCCGATCGGCGTCAGATCAGGCTTGTAGAACTGGATGGCCGTGTTGACGCAATAATTGGCGCGGCCCCAGGGCGTTCCGGGCGATGCCGCGGTGCCGGGATCGTTGGCGATTCCCGACTTGATTGCGTCGGCATCGGTTGCCAACGGACAGTTCAAACGCCGGTCATAAAACGCCACGGCCACCTTGCCATTGGGCGTCACGTCCAGATTTGGCTGCAACGCCTCGCTGCCGGCCGTATTGTCATTGACCAAGATGGGGTCCGACCACGACTGGCCGCCATCGTAGGACGCCATGAGATAAACATTTGAAAGCCCGGACGCGCCATCTTCGTAAGCCACATAGAGTGGATAATACGCGCCGATGCGGCTGTTGCCCACCGCGAAGGTATTGACGATACCCTCCCGGAACGTGGTGTTCTGATAGACCGGTGGGCTGACGTCAGCCAATACGGACTGCGGCCCCTGCCAGGTGACACCGCCATCCACCGATTTGATGAGCTCTATGCTGGCATGGGAAAAACCCTGCGCGGGCGGATTGCTCGTTGTCGTCGTCCACACCGTGCCATCGGGCCTGGCATCGGCATGGGATTCGTAGATGATTGCCGGGTTGAGCACATAGAGCGTCCACATCACGTAGATGCGGCCATAGTGCGGACTGCCGGCATTGCTATCGATGGTAATCCACTGCTTGTCAGGATCGTTGGTGGCCGCATTGGGCGCGGTCATCAGATAGTCGGGAGCGCCATTGTGCGTGGTGATCCAGCTAGCCGCCGGTGTCTTGCCGGGCAAAGTGACGGCCGGGTGAACGGCAACGGCGACAGCCTCTGGCGGAACTTTCGGATTGGTCTGGTTGGTGCCGTTGTTGAATTTATGTCCGCCCGTCTTGTCGTAGTAGAATTGATAGGGCAGCACGAGGGAATAGAAATTGCCCCATGGATCGAAGGCACCGACCGGATCGGTATTGTCAAC
>JBKJQD010000424.1:0-3062 GCA_046594125.1 Aestuariivirga sp. | reverse complement strand
GGGGCCATGATACCAGGGCATGTTGAGCGAGCGCGTGATCATGTTGTCGCCCATCAGCGCCGAGACCGGAATCACGGTGATGTCGTGCGCGCCAATCGACTTGGCGAAAGTGCGGTAGTCTTCCTCGATCTGCTCGAACACCTTCTGTTCGAAGCCCATCAGGTCCATCTTGTTGACGGCCACGACGAGGTGCTTGATGCCCAACAGCGTGCAGATGAAGGTGTGGCGGCGGGTCTGGGTCAACACGCCCTTGCGCGCATCGATCAAGATGATGGCGAGGTCGGCGGTGGAGGCGCCGGTCGCCATGTTGCGGGTATATTGTTCGTGGCCTGGCGTATCGGCGACGATGAACTTGCGTTTGTCGGTGGTGAAGGCGCGGTAGGCAACGTCGATGGTGATGCCCTGCTCACGCTCGGCGGCAAGGCCGTCGACGAGCAGCGCGAAATCGAGATTGCCGCCTTGCGTGCCCATCTTCTTCGAGTCGGCTTCAAGGGCCGTGAGTTGATCCTCGAACAGCATCTTGGCTTCGTAGAGCAGCCTGCCGATAAGCGTCGATTTTCCGTCATCGACGGAACCGCAGGTGATGAAGCGCAGAAGATCCTTGTTCTCTTGGGCCGACAGGTAGGCTTCGACGTCGCCGCCGGTGAATTCGATATAGCGGGTCATGCCGTAGCTCCAGTTTCCAGTAATTCCGTCACCCCCGCGAAGGCGGGGGCCCCGCTTTGATTGACACCGAATTGATGTGGCGTTAGGTTTAACTTATGCATGAAGAGAAATTTCCGGCTGTTTACATCATGGCGAACCGCTACCGGGGCACGATGTATGCCGGCGTGACAAGTGCGCTTTGGAATCGCGTTGCCGCACACAAGAACGAAGCGTTTGAGGGATTCACGAAACAATACGGCCTGAAAACGCTTGTTTGGTATGAGCATCATCACACGATGGAGAATGCGATCAAACGTGAAAAGCAGCTGAAGAAGTGGAATCGTGCGTGGAAGTTTCGCATCATTGAAGCGATGAACAGGGATTGGATCGATCTGCACGAGAGCATTGATGCAGTTGCGACGCTTGCTCAGCCCCAAGCGGGGCCCCCGCCTTCGCGGGGGTGACGTATCTGGAAAACAAAGCATGGTCAGAAATATCCTTCTTGCTTCTTCTTTTCCATGGAGGCGGCCTGGTCCTTGTCAATGACCCGGCCCTGGCGCTCCGATGAGGTGGCGACCAGCATCTCCTCGACGATGTCGAGAAGCGAGGTGGCGTTGGATTCGATGGCGCCGGTCAGCGGATAACAGCCCAGCGTGCGGAAACGGATTTTCTTCATCTCGGGCTTTTCGCCGGGATTGAGGCGCATGCGTTCGTCGTCGACCATGATCATCTGGCCATCGCGCCAGACCACAGGACGTTCATCAGCAAAATACAGCGGCACGATCTCGATCTTCTCGCGGTGAATATATTGCCAGATGTCGAGTTCGGTCCAGTTCGACAGCGGGAAGACGCGGATCGACTCGCCCTTGTTCTTGCGGGTGTTGTAAAGGTCCCACAATTCCGGGCGCTGGTTCTTGGGGTCCCAGCGGTGGCGGGTGTCGCGGAACGAAAAGATGCGTTCCTTGGCGCGGGATTTTTCCTCGTCACGCCTGGCGCCGCCAAAGGCCGCGTCAAAACCATATTTATCGAGCGCCATTTTCAGGCTGTCGGTTTTCATGATCTGGGTATGGAGAGCAGAACCATGGTCGAAGGGGTTGACGTTCTTGGCAACACCTTCCGGGTTGATGTGGACGATGAGGTCAAGGCCTAGTTTTTTCGCCGTCTCGTCGCGCATCTTGATCATGTCGCGGAATTTCCAGCGGGTGTCGACATGCATGAGCGGGAAGGGGGGCTTGGCTGGATAGAAGGCCTTCATGGCGAGATGCAGCATCACCGCCGAGTCCTTGCCGATGGAATAGAGCATCACCGGCTTTTCGCATTCTGCCGCCACTTCGCGGATGATGTGGATCGATTCAGCTTCGAGACGCTCGAGATGGGTCAGACCTTCGCTGCGCTTGTCCATAGGTGTTCTGGTCTCCGTAAGGGTTGCGGCTGGCAGCGGCTGGCGCTGCTGCATAAAGGCGCGGACGCGGTCCATGGTGCGGGTGGGGGGCGAACGGCCCTTCTTGAGGTCAGAGACGAAAGACGGGTCGCTGAGCGCCTGTTTCCCAAAGCTGGTCGGGTCGATGGCCTCCCTGGTGAGGAAACGCTCGATATCGGCGATAAAAGCCTGGGCGATGGTGTCCATGGTCTGCAGATAGCGCGGGTTGGCCGCAAAGTCGAGAGGATAAATCCTATTTCAAGAAAGAATTATGCGATTTTAACTCGTACGAAAGGAAATTGCCTATTTTCAGCAACTTTGCATCGCTGTTCAAACTGCAAATCCGGTTGAGGGGACCGGTCTCCCGGTCTATGTTTTTCCTGAAGGGAAACACACGTGGACAAGTCATCGCGCAAGAAATCCGACACCACCGTCCTGCCCTATCAGGAACCCCACGCGGCAGGCACCGTCCAGGGCAAGCTTCTTGAGGAGGCCATCGGCCGTGAGGTCAAGGGTTTCCGCGAAAAACTCGGGCTGACCATTGCCGAACTGGCCAAGGCGGCTGGCATGTCGGCTGGCATGCTGTCGAAGATCGGGAACGGCGCCACTTCGCCTTCGCTCACCTCGCTGCAGGCGCTGGGTGCGGCGCTGCAGGTGCCGGTCACCGCCCTGTTCCGGGGGTTCGAGGAAATCCGCGATGCCACGTTCGTCAAGGCAGGCCAGGGCCTCACCATCGAGCGCCGCGGCACCAGGGCAGGCCACCAGTATCAATTGCTTGGCCACAGCCCGCACGGGCCGGTGATGGTCGAGCCCTATCTCATCACGCTGACGCACGAGTCGGATGTCTTTCCGACCTTCCAGCACGCCGGCCTCGAATTCCTCTATATGCTCGAAGGCAATGTCGTTTACCGCCATGGCGGCAAAACCTATGACATGCATCCGGGCGACGCCCTGTTCTTCGACGCCGACGCCCCGCACGGCCCGGAAGAACTGCGCC
>JBKJQD010000343.1:0-4286 GCA_046594125.1 Aestuariivirga sp. | reverse complement strand
CGAAGCGCACATAGGCCACGTCGTCGAGCATCTTGAGCGCTTCCATCACAAGTTTGCCCACCGTCTCGGACCGGATCTCGCTTTCGCCAAGGCTTTCAAGACGGCGCACGATGCCCGACACCATGCGCTCAACGCGCTCGGGGTCAACCGGGCGCTTCCTCAAAGCCACCTGGATCGAGCGCATCAGCTTGTCGCGGTCAAACGGCACGCGCCGCCCTGAGCGTTTCAGCACCATCAGCTCGCGCAGTTGCACGCGTTCGAAGGTGGTGAAACGGCCAGAGCAATCCGGGCAATAACGCCTGCGGCGAATGGCGGTGCCGTCCTCGGTGGGACGGCTGTCCTTCACCTGGGTTTCTTCATTGGAACAAAACGGACAGCGCAAATTGACCCCTACCCCTCAGGCGCTTCAATAAATCGGGAACCGGTCCGTCAGAGCCTTGACGCGCTTTCTGACCGATCCTTCAACCTTAGCATTGCCCGCTTCGCCATTCTTCGCAAGCCCGTCGAGCACTTCGGTGATCAGCGCACCCACCTGGCGGAACTCGGCCTCGCCGAAGCCGCGCGTCGTGCCAGCCGGTGTCCCCAGGCGGATGCCGCTGGTGATGGTGAAGGGCGCTGGATCGAAGGGAATGCCGTTCTTGTTGCAGGTGATCCAGGCGCGGCCCAGCGACTGTTCGGCGGCCTTGCCGGTCACGCCCTTCTTGCGCAGGTCGACCAGCATCAGATGCGTGTCGGTGCCGCCCGAGACCAGATCGCAGCCACCGTCAATCATGCTGGCGGCCAGAACCCTGGCATTGGCGGCGACGGCCTTTGCATATTTCTTGAAGGCGGGCTTCAGGGCCTCGCCGAAGGCCACCGCCTTGGCGGCGATGACATGCTCCAGTGGTCCGCCCTGCAAGCCGGGGAACACCGAGGAGTTGATCTTCTTGCCGAGGTCAACATCGCGCGTCAGGATCATGCCGCCGCGCGGACCCCGCAAGGTCTTGTGGGTGGTGGTGGTGACCACATGGGCATGGTCCAGCGGCGAGGGATGGACACCGCCCGCCACGAGGCCTGCGATATGGGCCATGTCGGCCATCAGGTAGGCGCCGCAGCTGTCGGCGATCTCGCGGAAGCGCTTGAAATCGAGGGTGCGCGGATAGCCCGATCCGCCGGCAATGATCAGCTTTGGCTTGATGTCGAGGGCCTGCGACGCGAGAAGCTCGTAATCAATCAGGTGATTGTCCTCACGCACCTTGTAGGGCGAGACCTTGAACCACTTGCCAGACTGGTTGACCGGCGAACCGTGGGTCAGGTGCCCGCCGCAGGCGAGGTCGAGGCCCATGTAGGTGTCGCCCGGCTGCAGCAGGGCGAAGAACACCGCCTGATTGGCCTGGGCGCCGGAATGGGGCTGGACATTGGCGAATTCGCAACCGAAGAGCTGCTTGGCACGCTCGATCGCCAGATTCTCGGTGACATCGACATGCTGGCAGCCGCCATAGTAGCGCCGCCCCGGATAGCCTTCGGCGTATTTGTTGGTCATCACCGACCCTTGCGCCTCAAGCACAGCGCGCGACACGATGTTTTCCGAGGCGATCAGTTCGATCTCATGTTGCTGGCGGCCCAATTCGGCGGCAATCGCCCTGGCGACCTTGACGTCGGAAGCGGCAAGCTTTTTCTTGAAGAAACCGGGGAACAGCGGCGCGGCTTTTTTGGGTTTGCGGGCCATTTTCCTCGCAACTTTCTTCATTGCTTTCCTCGCCATGGGAATCCCCTCCAGTTCACAGCGCCGCACATGACAGAACATGGCTTGGCGGTCCAGTTCCATCTTGGCGCGGAAATGTCGCTCCAGCTCCATCCACCGCACACCTTGAAGAATTTCCATGGATATGTCATATTGCGAGTGATATGAGATTTGTTTTGGACACAAGCGTTATCATAGCGGGCTTTCGCAGCCTCGGCGGTGCGTCTGCCGAATTACTGCGGATGGCGGCAAGAAAGGAATTGACGCTTCTGGCCAGCGTCACTTTGTTCATTGAGTATGAAGCGGTATTGAGACGGCCTGATCACCTCAATGCTGCAGGATTGTCCGAAGCTGATGTTGGCGTAATGCTGGATACCATGGCAAGCTTTCTGGAACCCGTGGAGACCTACTTTCTTTGGCGTCCGAGACTTCGGGATGCTGACGACGACATGGTGCTTGAAGTTGCGGCCAACGGCCGGGCCGACGGTATCGTCACATTCAATATCCGCGACTTTGCTGCAATGGTTCCGGATTTTGGAATTGCAGCGCTGCTGCCACGGGATGCACTGAGGAGACTTAAAGATGCGAACAAGTAGCAACTATGCGCTGAGACTGCCTGCTTCCCTGAAAAAGGAAGTCGAAAAGTTTGCCGCGCACGACGGGACGACACTCAACCAATTCATTGTCAGCGCGGTCGCCGAAAAACTTTCCGCTTTGAAGACCGCCGACTACTTCATAGCGCGCGCCAAGAACGCCGACCTTGCCCGCTTTGATAGGCTGATGTCCGGCAATCGCGGTGAACCGCCCTCGGAGGGAGACGAATTGCCCGGCAGTCTCGATGGGCAAAACCCCGATTGAGATCGGCGCCCAATTTCTCACCGGGCAATTTGGCGACCGGACCAGCTCTCAATTCGCCGCCGACGCCGTTTTCTCCGGCTTGACTGCCGGCTTCTTGGCCACCACGGGTTTCACCTTGCAGGCGTCGGCCTTGCTGTCCTTGCACTTGTCGGCCACCTTCGCCTTGGCTGGATCGGCTTTTTTCTCGGCCACGACTGTCTTGCCGGCTGGCAATTTGGCATCGGCCTTGGCGGTCTTGGCCGTGGTCTTCTTGCTGCCGGTGGTGGCCGAAGCCAGCGCCTTCTTCTTGGCGGTTTCGGTCTTGCTCAGCTTTTTCTTGGCGGGCTTTGCGTCAGCCTGTTGTGTGGCCCCAGAAAGGGTTTCACTCTCGGCGGCTTTTCTGCCGAGGAATGGACGGGCGGCGAGCCTGGTTCCCGGCTTGAGCTTGCTTCCCGCCTTGACTGCGGTCCTGGATTTAATTTTGCCCGCCAACGCATCACTGGTCTTGCTGGGCGGGACATAGCCCGACTGCTTTTCCGGATTGCGCGATGCTCCAAAGAAGGCGAAGAAACCCGTTTCATTGTCGGCATCGACGGACTGCACGAGACGCGGCACCGGCTTCAGCACATAGCGCTGGCCGGCGATCCTTTCGCCCACCGGCAATGGCTGACCGACGATGAAGCCGCTGTTGTCGAGTTCATAGACGTCGGGGCGGAAGCCCACCATGCCATCTTTGGCCGGCCAGGCCGTCAGGTAGACGACGCGCAGCTGTGGCGGATTCTTGATCTCGACATCGAGCCGTTCCTTGGTCTCGGCGAGATTGGTGACGCGGGCGGAATCAATGCCATCCTGGCCTTGCAGGATCCAGTTGAGAAGGATCGCCACCTTTTCAACACGCACGCAGCCCGAAGAATAGAAGCGCTGCCCGGTGTCGAAGAGCTGCGGCTCCGGCGTGTCGTGCAGATAAATGCCGAAGGGGCTGTTGAACTCGATCTTGGCGGTGGCCATGGCGTTGGCGCCGCCCGGCTCCTGACGGAAATGATAGTTGTCGGGAACAGCGCGGCGCCAGTTGACCTTGTCAGGATTGACCTCGGGACCGCCAACGCCCTGGAAAATCTTCATGTTCATGTCGCGCATGATCTTCGAGGACCCACTCGACAGCATGCGCGGAATGATGTCCTTCTCGATGATCGAGGCCGGGGCGTTCCAATAGGGATTAAAGCGTACGGTGGCCAGCGCCGTGGTCACCACTGGTGTGGGGCGCGATTCGCGGCCGACGATGGCGTTGTGGATCGAGTAGACGCGGCCATCACCAACCGCTTCGATTTGTGCTGCGGGAACATTCACCACCACATAGCGGCTGCCGAGGTCCTTCTGATATTCGGTGATGCGCGGAATATTGGAGCGGATGGCCGCCAGGCGGCGCTGGGCCGGCACGTTCAGTTCCTTGAGTGTTGGGCCATCGACGGCGCCCGAGACAAACAGGCCCATGTTGCGCTGGAAGCGCATCACGGCATCAGCGGTGGCGGAGGTATAGATTTCGCTGAATTCGCCTTCGGTTGCTTCCTTGCGCAGGTAGCCTTCGATGAACAGGCGCTGGTTGAGGGCGGCCACACCCTTTCCCCCTGCCCCCTGGCGCAGCTTGCCGCCCGGCACCGCGGGCCAGCCGCCCGAGGCCACGATCTGCTCATAGCGGCTGGCGGCGGCCTGCAGCAGGCTGGCACTG
>JBKJQD010000340.1:0-3167 GCA_046594125.1 Aestuariivirga sp. | reverse complement strand
CAGATCGGTGCCCGCGGAGTCTATGTCACCCCCAACCTGCCCGCTTTCATGGTCTTCCTGAACTGGGGCGCGTTGCCGTTCACCTGGTATGGCTTCAACAGTTTCGCCTATGCCGCGCTAATGGTCGTGCTGGTGCCCGGCATTCTCGCCTTTGTCTTCGGCTGGCTGGCCTTCCGTTCGCGGGTCACCGGCGTCTATCTCTCGATCATCACCCAGGCCATGACCTATGCCCTGCTGCTTGCCTTTTTCCGCAACGACATGGGCTTCGGCGGCAACAACGGCCTGACCGACTTCAAGGACATACTTGGTTTTCCTTTGCAGTCTGATGCCACGCGGGTGACGCTCTTCGCATTGACCGGCCTGGCGCTTGCGGCGGCCTTTGTGGCCTGCCGTTTCATCGTCACCTCGAAAGCCGGCCGCGTGCTGGTCGGCATCCGCGACGCCGAAAGCCGCACGCGCTTTCTTGGTTACCCGGTGGAACTCTTCAAGGTTTTCGTCTTCACCGTGTCGGCCGTCATGGCCGGTATTGCCGGGGCGCTGTACGTGCCGCAGGTCGGCATCATCAATCCCGGTGAATTCTCGCCGTCGAATTCGATTGAAGCCGTCATCTGGGTGGCCTTTGGCGGACGTGGCACGCTTTATGGCGCGGCCATCGGCGCCGTGGTGGTCAATTTCACCAAAAGCTATCTGACCGGCGCCTTCCCCGACATCTGGCTCTTTGCATTGGGCGCACTGTTCATTCTGGTTACGCTGTTCATGCCCAAGGGTTTGATCGGCAGCCTGGCGTCGTGGCGTTTCAAACCCCGGGCGATGACCGAACCGGTGAGTGTCAGCAATGCCGCCTCTTGATCAGCCCAAGCCGCGCATCGAGGATACCGTCCTTTATCTCGACGGCGTCTCCGTCAGTTTCGACGGCTTCAAGGCGCTGAACGCACTCAGCCTCTATCTCAAGAGCGGCGAGATGCGCGCCATCATCGGTCCCAATGGTGCGGGCAAGACGACGATGATGGATGTCATCACCGGCAAGACCAGGGCGGATGAAGGCGACATTCGCTTCCGCGGCATCAACCTGACGGGCAAGAATGAAGCCGAGATCGCCACGCTCGGCATCGGCCGCAAGTTCCAGAAGCCCACCGTCTTCGAAAGCCACACCGTGTGGGACAATCTCGAACTGGCCCTCAAGGCGCCGCGCGGCGTCTGGCCCGCCCTGTTCTGGAAACTTTCGAGCGAAGCCGGAGACCGCATCGCCTCGGCGCTGGAGACCATCGGCCTCACCGGTGCCGAGGCCCGCATTGCCGGTGATCTCTCGCATGGACAGAAACAATGGCTGGAGATCGGCATGCTGCTCATCCAGGAGCCTGATCTGCTGCTTGTCGACGAACCGGTGGCCGGCATGACCGATGCCGAAACCGCCCGCACCGCCGGCCTGCTGCGTGTCATCGCCGAGACACATTCCGTCGTCGTGGTCGAACATGACATGGATTTCGTGCGCTCGCTCGGCGTCAAGGTGACGGTACTGCATGAAGGCTCGGTGCTGGCCGAAGGGCCTCTTGAAAACGTGCAGAACAACCAGCAGGTGATCGACGTGTATCTGGGGCGCTGATCATGATCGAGGTCCGCAACATCGATCTCTTCTACGGCGCCAGCCAGGCGCTGCGCAATGTCTCGGTCGCCGCCGAGACCGGCAAGATCACCTGTGTGCTGGGCCGCAACGGTGTTGGAAAGACCAGCCTGCTGCGCGCCATCGCCGGGCGCCGCCCGGTGGCCGCCGGCAGTATCTCAGTTGATGGCCGTGACATCACCACAATGAGTGCGGCGGGCCGCGCCCATCTCGGCATCGGCTATGTTCCCCAGGGCCGCGAAATTTTCCCCATGCTGACGGTTGAGGAAAATCTTAAAACCGGCTTTGCCTGCCTGCCACGCAGCGCGCGCTCATTGCCCGACGAAACCTTCCAGCTCTTTCCGGTGCTGCGCGACATGCTGAAGCGGCGCGGCGGCGATCTGTCGGGCGGCCAGCAACAGCAATTGGCCATCGCCCGCGCCCTGGTCATGCGGCCAAGACTTCTGGTGCTCGATGAACCGACAGAGGGCATCCAGCCCTCGATCATCAAAGACATTGAGCGCGTCATACAATTACTGCGCAGCGGCGGCGGCATGGCGATCATTCTCGTCGAACAGTATTTTGAATTTGCCAGGCGGCTTGCCGACAGCATCGCCGTCTTCGACCGCGGCCAGGTGGTGATGAGCGGCCCAACCGCCGACCTCGACCCGGAGGAAATCAGGACTTTCCTTACTGTCTGACTATGGCACGCGTCATTGCGCCGTCAGGGCCTGTTCAAGCTTCGCGGCGAGCGGCTTCAATCCTTGGTGAACCGCAAGATCGCGCAAGCGTGTCACCTCGACAACAACCTCTTCGGTTCGATCCCCCCGCCCCCAGGCCGACAGGGCCCGGGCCCGGGCAATCAGAAAGTCAGACCATGGCAACGGTTGTGCCCGTGTGTAGTTCTCGAGGCGGTCCGCATGGCGCTCAGCGTTGTCCCATTCGCCATTCTCCAGCGCATGGTCGATGACGGTTCTGGCAAACCAGAAGTGATTGTGCGAGACGCAATTGGAATCGAGAATGGCTTCGGCTTCCGCCAGTGTCTTCCTGCACTCGTCGCGGTCTTCGGCAAGCGACGCCTTGATGGCGAGGGCCGAGGGACCAAAGAATGTCATGCCAACTTCGCGAACCTTCTTTACGGCGGCATCCGCGAAGTCGCGAGCTTGTGGCATCTTGTTTTGCGCGGCAGACAGTACCGCCAGCGCTCCAAGAGCCTGGGCCTCGAAATTACCCGCGCCAATCGTCCGGGCGATGTCGAGTGCAAGCTTCAAGTGATTCGAGGCCGCGTCGAACCGTCCGAAGTCGAATTCTATCCGTCCGGCCAGCGTCAGCCCGAGCATTTTTGCCCGGCGATGGCTCACCGCATCCGCCAGCTTGACGCATGCCAGCGCGTCCTCAAGGGCCTCCTCGTGCTCCATGAGGTGAACCCGGCACCATCCGATCATGTGGCGGTTAGCCACCTCGATGCGTCCGAATCCATTTTCCCGGCAGACCGCCAGGCAGGCGCGAAACTGCTCACAGGCGGTGCGCATATGGCCGCGCAGGTAATAGGCATCACCGAGGCCGC
>JBKJQD010000247.1:0-19599 GCA_046594125.1 Aestuariivirga sp. | reverse complement strand
CATAACTCATGCGCATGAGCGGCAGGTCGAGGAGCCATTCGCCGGGATAATCGACGATGTCGATGTGAAGTTTCCCTTGGCCGAAATGGCGCGCCATGAAACCGCGCGGCACATATTCGACTGTCAACCGCAACTGGCTAATGCGGCGCGTACCCTCGGGCCAATGGCGGTCCTTGCCGTCGAGCGCGCTCAGGTGATCCTCATAGGCAAAGCGTGGCAGATCGTCGTCAGGCTGGGGTTCGAGGAAGCAGCGGGTGATGCGGCCCTGGGCCATGGCTTCGAAGGCGGGCAGGCGGCCGCCGTGCAGCATGGCGTGGACGAGGGCGGTAATGAAGACGGTCTTGCCCGAGCGCGACAGTCCGGTGACGCCCAGCCGCAAGGTGGGATTAACCAGCCCCAGGGCAAAATCCCTGAGACCGCCCGCCGCCATGCGCCCGCCATCAATGAAACCAGAAAAATCCACTATCCGCCTGCCTGAATTCCCCGCAATAGTTGGGGGCAAGCCGGTGGCAACACAAGAAAAACTTGGGCGCTCAGCCTTTGGGCATGATGTCCCTGGGGCGGATGAAGCGCAGCAGTTCGCCGCCATCGGCCATCTCGGGCCACGAAGCGGCGTCGAACTCGATTTGGGCCAAAGCGGCGGTTGGATATTTCTGTTCGAGCCGCTTGCGCAGCTTGCGGTCACCGGTTGCGGCCAGGCGCTGGCACAGGCGCTCCAGCGACGGATTGTGGCCAACCACCAGCAGTGTGGGAACGGTGGCACCCTGGGTCCGGATCGCCGCCAGAACGCGGCCACCGTTACCGAAGTCATAGATATGTTCGTCAACAAGCACACGCGGGGCGGATTGCAATTGCCCGGCGGTGATCTTCCAGGTGTCGCGGGCGCGCTTGGCCGGAGAGCAGAGGACGAGATCGGGCGCCAGACCAAGAGCGCGCATTTCGCGGCCCATGGCCATGGCTGCTTCCCTGCCGCGCTTGCTCAGGGGCCGGTCGAGATCATCGAGGCCGGGATCGGTCCAGCTCGACTTGGCATGACGCAAGAGCAGCAGTTGCAACATCGGTCCACCCCGCGATTTGGCCCCTTATGATCGCCGCCATATGACAGGCGGATGAAGGGAAATCCACAATTTGCCGGCAATTTTATTCAATGCGTAAGCGGAAAGGTGATGACTCTGATCCTATGTTGACAGGCAGGCAATAAAAGCTGCCGTCCGTGTGATGGCTTGGTGAGGAATGAACATGTTGAATAGTTTCCGCACATATTTGCGCCGGGCCGAAGGCAATATCTCGATCACTTTCGCCATTGTGGCGGTACCGCTGCTGCTGGCGGCGGGGTCGGCGATTGACTACCTGCGCTATGCCGACGCGCGCACCGACATACAATCCTCACTCGACGGCGCGGCACTGGCGGCTGCGTTGCCCGCCGACAAAACCGACGGCCAGCGTATCGCGATTGCCAAGCTCTATTTCAAGCGGAACATGCGTGATCTTCCCGGCGGCGTTCCAGAAATCGATGTCGACGTCGAGGCCGATACGGTGACAGCCAGCCTCGATACCACAATTCCGACTTCGTTCATGCGCCTCGCCGGCATCGATGTGATGCAGATTTCGGAAAGAGCCGAAGTGGTGCGCCCCTCTGCCGGCAAAGCCGAGCTCGTCCTGGTACTCGATTATTCCGGCTCGATGAACCGCAACAACAAATATCAGAACATGACGGCCGCGGCCACCACCATGATCACCAATCTCGATGCGGCAATCGATGATAGCAAACTGAAGATCGGCCTCGTGCCGTTCTCGGCGATGGTCTACACCAGCATGGACAAGGACTATGTCAGCCAGGCTTCGGCCACGCAGACCTGGACGGGCTGCACCCAGGATCGCGCCTACCCCCACAACACCAATGTCGATACGCCAACCGGCGATGCGGCAACAAAGTGGGGTTACATCGATGGCAATGGCGAGAACAGAAGCCCATATGACTGCGCGGCTTATCAAAACAATAATCTGAAAATCATTCCACTCAGCACCGACCTCGCGATGGTCAAGTCCAAACTCGCCAGTATGCGGCCGGTCGGCAACACCGATATCCCGCTCGGCGCCGAATTCGGCTGGAACCTGCTCGACCCGCAGATGCCTTTCAACGAGGGCGCGCCCTATTCCGACAAGAACAACCGCAAGTTCCTGGTGCTGCTCACCGATGGCGTGCAGACATCTGGCGAATTCGGCGCGAATGGTTCCAGGTCAGTGCAGAACGGCAACGACAATCTGGTGACGCTGTGCACCAATATGCGCGACGCCGGGATCGTGGTCTTTGCCATCGCCTATGACATCACCAATCCGGCGGTCACCACGCTGTTGAAACAATGCGCGCCTGATCGCTATTATGAGCCCGACGCCGGGGGCGCTGAAATCAACCAGGTGTTTACCCAAATCAGCCGGCAGATCAGGAATCAGACGGCGCGCATTTCCAAGTAAGACCAACGTAACCTGGATTCAACCCGCCGCGGACGATTCCCTCCCCTGATCCGTCACCCTCCGCTTGCGCGGAGGGTGACGGATCAGGGGAGGCGATGCACATGCGTCCGGAACATAGGCAGTTGGTATAAAACAGCCGGCATCACACTCCGATGTTCTTCAGCTCGAAGGGCGTTGACTGGTAGACCTCGTTGATCCAGTTGCCGAAGAGCAGGTGGGCATGGCTGCGCCAGCGGTTTTCGGGCTGAACGTGGGGATCGTTCTTCGGAAAATAGTTGGCGGGCAGATCGATCGGCTTTCCGGCATTGACATCGCGCCAGTATTCCTCGCCCAGCGAGTTGGTGTCGTATTCGACGTGATTGAACATGTGCAGTGCATTATGGGCTGGATCGTTGATCAGGCACAGTCCCGCCTCGTCCGACTCCATCAGCACTTCCAGCCCCGCATTGACCGGCAGATCGGCGCGGTGGTTCTCGGTCCAGCGTGATACGGGAATCGAGAAGTCATCGGAAAAGCCGCGGAGAAAGGGTGAAGCGGGGTTGAGGTTGCGGTGGCGGTAAACGCCGAAGACCTTTTTCGGCAGTGCGTGTTTCGGCACCTGATGGAAATGATGCAAGGCCGCCTGGGCACCCCAGCAGATATTCATCGAGGCATGAACATTTGTCCTGGTCCAGTCGAAGATGCGCGTCAGCTCCTCCCAGTAGGTGACGTCTTCGAATTCGAGGAGTTCGATGGGCGCGCCGGTGACGATGAAGCCATCGAACTTCTCGCCGCGCACGGCTTCCCAATCCTCATAGAAGGCGAGCATGTGTTCGGCCGGCGTGTTCTTCGGGCTGTGGCTGGTGATCTTGACCAGCGTCAGTTCCACCTGCAGCGGAGAGGCGCCGATCAGCCGCGCGAACTGCGTCTCGGTCCTGATCTTGTTGGGCATCAGGTTGAGCAGACCGATGCGCAGCGGGCGGATGTCCTGGCGGGCAGCACTCGCCTCGGTCATCAGCATGACGCCCTCTTTTTCAAGGGTCAGGCGGGCGGGAAGATCGTTGGGAATGCGGATGGGCATTGAACTGTTATTTCTGCTCGATGACGCTGGAGACGAGGTCGATGAACTGGGCTTCGGTCTGGATGGCGGGAATGTCGCGCATGCGGACCACATAGCCGAAGTTCTCGGCGATCTTGCGGTAGAGCGGAACCCGGTGGTGCAGCAGCTGCTCGAAGCCCCAGACCGCAAAGCCATCGGGATCGACATCATCGTCATGGGCGATGGCGTTGAGGGATTTGTATTCCGCCCATTTCCGGTCAAGGAACTCGGGCTGGTAGTACATGGGCTTTGGACTTTTGCGGAAGCGCTCGACCAGCATGCGGGTGTGTTCGGGCGTGCCCTCGATATAAAGCAGCAGCGTATGGGCGCTGAGGCATGTGAGCACCGGGTCATCGGCATTCGACGGATCGACGATCTCGCACAGGCTGCCGCCCGAATCGCAGACGAAATTCTGATACTGATAGATGTCGCGGGCCTTGCCGATGAAGGGCGGTACATCGAGGAGGGCGCGGATCTCGGCGTCGCGGTGCTGGTTCTGGCGGCTCTGGTATTCGGCGAAGCTCAAACCGCCACGCGCCGGATTGCCGGGCTTTCCCAGATAGGTCGACAGCGGTTTCAGATTCTCAAAGGTGATGTTCGAGTTGATATGGATCGAGTCCGACAGCAGCAGGTCGCGCAGGAAGGGATTGCGCATCGCCTCGCGCTTGAAATTGTCGACGATGTGCTCGCCCATGTAGCGGGTGCCGATGCGGTAATCGACGGAATAGTGGAACCAGCTCGAGTCCTGCAGCAGATGGGCCAGCGTGGTCTTGCCGACGCCGGACATGCCGAATATGGTCACCGCCTTCTGCGGCCAGTCGCGGAACTCTTTGCCTGATGTGAAGCGCATGGCGCTGTTATGCCGAAGGCCAGGGCTTCCGGCAACTGGCGGTTTTTCTGGAAGGTTCCATGACCGATAGCGAACTCTTGAAGGTCACCTGGTATGAAGCCACCGCCCAGCGTGGCCCGGCGCGTCCCGCCCTTGCCGCCAAGGTTGCGGCGGACGTCTGTGTTATCGGCGCGGGACTTGCCGGACTGACCATGGCGCTGGAACTGGCGCGGCGCGGCACCTCCGTCGTGCTGGTCGAGGCCAGGCGCATCGCCTGGGCGGCTTCGGGCCGCAACGGCGGCTTCGTGTCCAACGGCTTTGCCGAGGGCATAGAGACTGTCGCGGCGCGCGTGGGACTTGAGCCGGCGCGGGCGCTTTATGGCCTGTCGTGCTTCGGCACCGAATTCGTGCGCCGCGAAATTGCCGAAAGCGAGCCGTCGATCAAGATGGGTGACGGCTGGCTCGGCGCCATCCGCCATGATGGAGCGGCGAAAATGCAGGCCGGGATTGCCGCCATGGCGCGCGACTTCGGGATCGTGAAGACCTATTTCGAAACGGCGCAGACCAGGGCGCAACTGGTGACGGAGCGCTATTTCCAGAGTTCCCATGATGCCAGCGCCTTCCACATGCATCCGCTGCGCTACGCGCTGATGATCGCCAGAAAGGCGGAAGCGGCGGGCGCGCGTATTTTTGAATCTTTGCCGGCACTTGCGGTTTCAAGGACGGCGGGCGGCTACACTGTGCGCACGGCGGGTGGCGGCGTCGCTTGCCGTGACGTGGTGTATTGTGTGTCATCGCTTGACCGCACTCTGCACAAGCCCACGGGCCGTGCTGTGTTGCCGGTGGCGACCTATGTGGCGGTGACCGAGCCGCTAAAGCAGGATTCGATCCGTACACGGAATGCCATCTCCGATTCGCGGCGGGCCGGGAACTATTACCGCCTCATCGACGAGGACCGGCTGCTGTGGGGTGGCGCGATTACCACGCGCCTGTCCGAACCGGCGCGCCTGGCCGAACGCATGAAGCGCGACATGCTGTCGGTGTTCCCGCAACTTGGCAATCCGAAGATCGACTATGCCTGGGGCGGGCTCATGGGTTACGCGCGGCATTTCATGCCGTTGATCGGCGGCGATGGCCAGGGGCAATGGTGGGCCACTGCCTTTGGCGGCCATGGCATGAACACCACCGCCATGGGCGGCATTCTTCTGGCGCGGGCCATCGCAGCGAAAGACGACGAATACCGCCGCTTCGCGCCGTTTGCGCCAGTGTGGGCGGGCGGACCCTTCGGCAGGATGGCGGTGCAGCTTGGCTATTGGGGCATGCAGGTGAAGGACCGGCTGGACGAGGCGAAATAGGTCAGCCCTTTTTGGCCGGTGGTCTTCTGGCCACGAACGTGCCGCGCAAGCCGCTGGCGTAATCGCCAACCGGATTTGCCGCAGAATGTGGCTTATTGCGCTGCGGTTCAAGCCCCAGCTTGGCGATCAGCGCCTCCCAGTCGCAGCGCTGCACGTCATATCCGAAATGCCCGAGCATCAAGTCCACGGCACTGGCTGTGGGGTGGCCGACGAGAATGGCATTGTTGCGGGTTCCGGTTTCATCCAGCCCGTTGGCGGGATTGTCGGCGCGTTCGGCGCGCAGCACCGTCAGGCAGCCCGGCTGGGTGGCGAGCATGGTGTCGAGAATGACCGTTGCCGCCCCGGTCCGGTTGATCAACTCGATCAGCTCGATATGACGGGTGGTGTGATAGAAGACCCCCAGACAGAGGACCACGTCATAGGGCCGTTGAAACAGTTCGCGGCTTTCGAACATATCGGCTTGCACGAATTCATAGTGATCCGCCGCCACGCCGAGCGCCGTCATGTTTTCCGCCGCCGCCGCAACGAGTTCGGGCCTGACTTCAATCCCGGTGACGTGGCTGGCCCCGGCGTCGAGTGCCGCAAAGCTCCAACGCCCGTCATGGCTGGCGAGGTCCAGGACGGTGGCATCTTTCAGCGCCCCCCGGTTATCCTCGATGATGGCCTGGTAGCGGGCATTAAGGCGATCCGGCCAGTTTCCCACCGGGCTAGTCTTGAGGAACAGGCTATGGCGGTCAAAGAAAGCCATCTGTTGTCCTTTCCGCTGCGGCAATTGGGTTTTGTCAATGAGCATGGGCCATCCCTTCAGCTTTTTCACATGGTGTTTGCCAGATTTTCACTGGTCTGTGGCATATGTCACGAATTCGTTGCCGAATCAGTGCGATAGATAAGTCTGCTGGACGCAGCGTCAAGCTTCCTGAACCTATTGTGGAAGCTTGAAGCTACAGCTATAAGCCCGCGCCACGAGAGGGTTGAAAGAGAGTTTACGATGGCTGCTGAAGTCGACGAAGACTACAAACCCGGTGAAGACGAGCCGTTCATGAATGAACGGCAGCGCGAGTACTTCCGCGCCAAGCTCCTCGCCTGGAAAGAAGATATCCTCAAGGAGAGCAAGGAAACCATCGCTCATCTGCAGGACGAGAATCATGTCCTGCCGGATCTGGCGGACCGGGCCTCGTCTGAAACCGACCGCGCGCTGGAATTGCGCACCCGCGACCGGCAGCGCAAGCTGATTTCCAAGATCGACCAGGCGCTGAAACGGATCGAAGACGGCTCTTACGGTTACTGCGAGGAAACCGGCGATCCGATCAGCCTGAAACGGCTCGACGCCCGCCCCATCGCCACTCTGTCGATCGAAGCCCAGGAACGCCATGAACGCCGCGAGCGGGTCTACCGCGACGATTGACCAGTTTCCCTTCTCCCAACAGAGAGGTGTTGTCAACGGACATAACTTATATCAATTAGCGAGTGAACTAAAACCACCTTCAAACGAAAAGTTCGACCTTCTCGAACTTGGTCACATCGACAAGGCCGACATCGGAAATCCTGAGTTCCGGGATCACTACGAGCGCCAGCAGCGAGTGCTGCATGTAGGCGTTGTTAAGGGTGCAGCCGCAGGCCTTCATGGCGGCGACCATTTTTTCGGCCTTGACGGCGACGATCTCGGCGCGCTCGTCGGACATCAATCCGGCAATCGGCAGTTCGACGCGGGCTAGTTCGATGCCCTTGCTCACCACCACCACGCCGCCGCCGATCTGGCGCAGGATATTGGCGGCCATGGCCATGTCGGCTTTCGAGGTGCCGACGACGATCATGTGATGGCTGTCGTGGGCCACCGTCGAGGCCACGGCGCAATCGGTATCATAGCCAAATCCCGAAACGAAGGCGTTGACCACGGTGCCGGTGGCGCGGTGGCGCTCGACCAGTGCGATCTGGCAGACGCCGCTGGTGGCTTCGGCCTCGACCAGGCCAGAGTTCACCGTCAGGCGCTTTTGCAGGGCCTTGGTGGGCGCCTGGTTCTCGACGACGCCGATGACCCTTGCGGTGACTTCGTTGGCGCCCTTGGGAGCCACGATATCGAAGTCCCGCGCCGTCAGATCGCGTTTCATGTTGACGGTGTTCTTCGCCGAGGCGGGATAGGCGAAGGCCTTGATGTCGGCGGTGAGCTTGCCGTGTTCGGCCATGACAATGCCGCGGGCCATGACCAGTTCGACGGGGAGCGCCACAAGATCCGAGGTCAGCAACAGGTCGGCGCGGCGGCCCGGGGTGATCGATCCCAATTCGCGCTCGAGGCCGAAATGCTGGGCGGTATTGAGCGTCGCCATCTGGATGGCGATGATCGGCTTCAGCCCCTGGGCTATGGCGTGGCGGACGACGCGGTTCATGTGGCCGTCGTTCACCAGGGTGCCGGAATGCGAATCATCCGTACACAGAATGAAGTTACGCGGGTCGAGGCCGCTTTCGGTGATGGCCTTGACCTGGGCCGCGACATCGTACCAGGCCGATCCCAGCCGCAGCATGGCGCGCATGCCCTGGCGGACACGGGCGATGGCATCCTCGGCGCGGGTGCCTTCGTGATCGTCGGCGGGGCCTGCCGCTGCGTAGGCGTGGAAGGCGGTGCCCAGATCAGGCGAGGCATAGTGGCCGCCCACCGTCTTGCCGGCGTTTTGCGTGGCGGCAATCTCGTCAAGCATCTTGGCATCACCAGCAATCACGCCGGGAAAATTCATCATCTCGCCAAGGCCAATGATATTGGGCCAGGCCATGGCCTCGCGCACCTCGGCGGGGCCTAACTCGGCGCCGGAATTCTCGAGACCGGGGGCGCTCGGCACGCAGCTTGGCATTTGCACGAAGACATTGAGCGGCAGGCCCGCCGCCTCGTCGTGCATCAGGCGCACGCCGGGAAGGCCCAGAACATTGGCGATCTCGTGGGGATCGATGAACATTGAGGTGGTGCCGTGGGGCAGCACGGCGCGGGCGAATTCGGTGACCGTCACCATGCCGCTCTCGACATGCATATGGCCGTCGCACAGACCCGGCACCATGTAGCGGCCATCGGCCTCGATCACCTGCGTTGCGGCACCGATGGTATGGCTGGCATCGGCACCGACATAGGCGAAGCGGCCATCGGCAATTGCGATGTCGATGCCGGGGATGATCTCACCGGAATGGACATTCACCCAGCGGCCTTGGCGGATCACCGTGTCGGCGGGTTGGCGCCCCATGGCCACATCGACGAGGCGGCGGGCGGATTGGGCCCAGGTTTTCATGGTCGTCATCCTTTCAGAACCTCAAGGGCCTCATAGAGCAGCGCCTGGGAACCGGCGGTTATCACGCGGCCGCCCTGGGCCGGGTCGCCGCCGGTCCATTCGGCGGCAACGCCACCTGCACCTTTGACGATGGGCAGCAAGGGGGCGATGTCATAGGGCTGGAGATTGGCATCCATGGCAATATCGACATGTCCCGCCGCCATGACGCAATAGAAATAGGAATCGCCGCCATAGCGGGTGAGCTGGACCTTCGACTTGAGGCGCTGGAAATCGCGCTGGTCCTGGTCACTGCGATAGAGTTCGGGTGCCGTTGTGCCAAGCGAGGCGCGGGCCAGCGCGATGCCGGTGCGGGTGCGGATGGCTTCAGTAGTGCCGCGATAATTGTGCCAGGCGCCGTGCGGGTTGCCATAGAACATGTCGCCCACCAGCGGCTGGTTCATCAAGCCGACGGCGGGCTGGCCCTCGAAGCTGAGGCCGATCAGTGTCGCCCAGGTCGGCATGCCGCAGACGAAGGCGCGGGTGCCGTCGACGGGATCGAGAATCCAGGTGAAGCCGGAGCGGCCTTCCTTGATGCCATATTCCTCGCCATGGATGCCGTGATCGGGATAATGTTCCTCGATCATGGCGCGGATGGCCCGTTCGCCGGCGCGATCGCCTTCGGTCACCGGATCCCAGACCGGGCCGTCCTTGACCTCGACAGGTGTGTTGCGCCGGAAGTAGGGGAGGATTTCCCGGGCTGACGCTTCGGCCAGGGCAATTGCGAAGCGCGTCAGTTCATTCCAGTCCGGGGCCGTCGTCATGGCTCAATCCTCGATGCTGCAGCAGTCCTAATGCCGGACAAGCCAGCACTCAAGGGATGGAAATTGTGCATCGCAACAATTTTACATTCGATATGCACACATCGCATGGCGTTATGACAATTGCCGGTCGACGGAGTTATTCTGATATGTTTCAGTAACTTGTTAAAATCACTGGCGTAGTGATCCGGCTATATTTTGACCGGATGAGCAAAATTTTGCGGATTGCACTTGAAACAGGCATGTTGCGCTGCCAAATACGCCCTCGTGAGACAGCGATGTCTCGCAGCCCTTCCTGGGCGTTTCCTCCCTAGACTTGGGCCGGTCACTTTGGTGTATCGGCCCTTTTTTTATTCGGCGGCGAGCTGGTGCGGCGTAAACAGGATTTCGAGGTCCGGCAGCAGCTTTGCCATGACCCGGCCCAGAGCGTCCTTCAGCGCCGCAAAGTCTCCGGATTTTTCCAATGTTGCTTCGTCCATATAAAGTGCGCGGTTGATT
Source organism: Aestuariivirga sp. (assembly GCA_046594125.1). Classification (GTDB taxonomy): domain Bacteria; phylum Pseudomonadota; class Alphaproteobacteria; order Rhizobiales; family Aestuariivirgaceae; genus Aestuariivirga. The sequence continues at coordinate 9,298 of JBKJQD010000247.1, read as the reverse complement.
TCAATCTGCAGGGCGTGGCGGCCACGCAGCGGCGCACCGTGGTTCTGGGTGATGAAACCGCCGGCATAGGGTTTGTTGCGCAGGACGCGCAGGCCCTCGCGGCGCAGCAAGTCTTCGACCATCGCCGTCAGATTTTCACCGCACGAGGCGCCGAAACGGTCGCCCAGCACCACGTCGATCGGGCCTGCCGTGGCCGGGACCACATGGTGGGTGGCGCTGGCTGGCATGGAGTGACAATCGATCAGCAGCACCTGGCCTACCTTGGCCATGACTTCGCCGGTGAGCGCCGAGAGCGAGCGGTGATAGGGCACATAAATGCGTTCGATGCGGTGCAGGGCCTCGCTGAAATCGAGCCGTCCGCGATAGATGTCCTCGCCTTCGGCCACCAGGCGCGGGATGGTGCCGAGACCGCCCGCCACCCGCGGCGAAGCAGAATTCACGTAGCCCGGCAGGTCAGCGGAAAACATTCGCGGGTCGAGTTCATAGGGTTCGCGGTTCAGGTCGATGTAGCTGCGCGGCGCGTGGGCGCGCAGCAGGGGAGCCCCGAAATCGGTACAGGCCATGAACAGTTCGTCGACGTAGCAGTCCTCGGATTTGCGCAGGGCCTGTGGCGACAGTTTGGACTGCTGCAGGAAGCCGCGCGTGTAGTGGCGGCCACTGTGCGGCGAATTGAAGACCGCCGGCGCCGTCCATTGCGCCGGTGCGACGATTTCGTAGGACGGGGATTGAGCGCTATCTGTCATGGTTGCCTTGGCCATGGCGGCAATATCCATCAGCCGCCAGGAACTGTCCACAAGTCTTCGGGGTTCACAGCCCATTTACCTGCCTGCAGTAAGACTGGCGCCTCAGGTGAACACGGGGTTCACAAACACCAGGAAGATCGACTAGATTGCACAACATGGCAAAAATCATACTGGCGGAAGACGACGAGGACATGCGGCGCTTCCTGGTGAAGGCGCTGGAGAAGGCGGGTCATCAGGTGACCTCGTTTGGAGAAGGTGCCAGCGCCTTCGAGGAGATCAAGCAGTCGAGCTTCGATCTGCTGCTCACCGATATCGTCATGCCGGAAATGGATGGTATCGAACTGGCAAGGCGGGCCTCGGAACTCGATCCGTCGCTGAAGATCATGTTCATCACCGGGTTTGCGGCTGTGGCGCTCCACCCCGATTCCAAGGCGCCCAAGGATGCCAAGGTGCTGTCGAAGCCCTTTCATCTGCGCGATCTGGTGGCCGAGGTCGACCGCATGATGGCGGCCTGAGGCCTTCGACGCCGTCTGGAAACATGGCTGTGTATCCGAACCATTGACCGGATGCAAAGTCGCAACTATCGTGGAAATTGTCGAACGCGCTTTGGCAACGGTTGAAAATCAAATGATTCCTGTGGTGGGCATCGCCCCGGACCGGGTATTGGGTGGTGTTGGCTCAATTCACGATCTTGCGCTCGAAAATGTATCAGACGGGTTCGCACTTTACGATTCAGGTGATCGGCTGATTCAGTGCAGCTCGGGCTATAAGAAATTGATGTCTTCGGAAGACATCGAGCACTTGCTTCCCGGCGTTTCCTTCGAATGGATCGCACAAAATTTAATTGATCATGGTTGCTTTATCACTAACGCCGAGAGTGTAGAGAGCTGTCTTGAAGATTGGCTCGCCAGACACCGTAATCTAGATGAACCGTATTTTTTCAAGCGCCGCGATGGCCGATTGATTAGGACCAGCGGACAGCGGACTGGCGATGGCGGCATTATCGCCGTTTGTTCCGACCTCACTCAATTTGAAAGAGCAATTGTGGCTTCGGGGCAAGAGGCGAGGAAGTTTGAACATTACTACAATGCTGCGCCCATTGCTCTTTGGGAGGAAGACTGGTCCGGTTTGAAAATCCGAATTGATCAGTTGCGCAATGCGGGGGTTACGGATTTTCGAGCTTACCTAAAAGATAATCCGTCGGTCCAGTTGGAGTTGGTCAAGGAAATCAAGTGGAAAGACTTCAATGGAGCCGCGGTTGATTTGTATCGCGCGAAGAACCGGCACGCCCTGCAACAGTACCTCGCACCAGCGCCTGCCACAGCTTTCGCGGCTTACCCGGAAGTGATCATGACTTTCCTCGAGGGGCGCCGCCAGATCGGCATAAACACGACAGATCGGGCAACGGACGGAACAACGCTGAACATAATCGAGACTTTTCAATTGCCCAAGGAATATGAGCGGGACTGGTCTAGCGTGATGTCATCCTCGCAGGATATTGCCAATCTCAAATATGCCGCGGGCGCGTTGAATTTGGACGACGGTATGATCCATGAGAGCGACGTCGAGCGCGCGGGGGCAACGGTCTCCCGTCTGGAGCGATCGGGCACCATTGGAAAACTGCTCGATATTAAGTCCGCCCAAGCTGCTATGTTCGAAACGGTTCTCGATACGCTTGCGACTGCCGTTTTTCTCACGAGTGCCGATCTGCGGATCGTTCATGCCAATACGGCGGGACGAGAAATGTTCTCGCGGGGCGATCCTGTGCGCTCCGGCGGTGGCCTCCTTATTGCGCGATCACCCAGTGTGGCGAAAGCGCTCGCCGCAGCTGTTGCCCAAGCCGCCGGGAACGAGGCGGAGATCGACCGGCAATGCCACAGTATCCCGGCTCCGCGCGCGGACGGAAGCCCAAATGTTCTATATGTCCTGCCCCTCACGCGAGGAGTGTTTCGTCCCGGCCCGGCCCAGCGCGCAGTAGCGGCCATTTTTGTCACGCCTGGGGCGGCACCGCTCGCTTCTCCAATCGAAGCACTGGCAGTGCTATTCGATCTCACGCGAACGGAAGCGAGTGTTTTTTCGAAAATTGCGGCAGGCTTGACGACACAAGAGGTCGCAAGTTCATTGGGCATTGAACCCAGCACCATAAAAACACATCTTTCGCATATCTTTGCGAAAACGGGTACGCGCCGGCAGAGCGATTTGATGAGGCTTGCGCATTCTTTCGCTCTCAAGCTGTGAGTACATTGCCAGAGCGGTGTTCGGTTCAAGGGGAAAGACTCAAGCCTCAAACGCGGAGGCAAAACACAATTTCCGGAGGAGATGAGTCGCCCAAAAGCTATTTGGTCGAGATGGATCAGATTGGATGCGACCGCGAGTGAAGCCGGCGGCCTGTAACCAAGCGCCGCAAGTATCCGCACAAGAAGTCCGCTCCTGGCCCATCACGTCAATAGCCCCTGCGCGATCCCGGCAAATATTTCGATCGCACACGGCATGCCACAGCAGATTTGATCTTAGCCGGGCGAGACCGTGAAGATCGACGGTCGGGCATTTGTACCAGGAAGACACAGACCAAGATCAGCAACGCGCCCAAAAATCCGGAGAAGTTTAGTGTCTCGCCGAGGAGTATCATGCCGCCCATAGCACCGAACACCGCTTCGCCGCTGAGTATGATGTTTGCCTCGCTGGGAGGCGTGTGTTCTTGGGCGATGGCCTGCAGAACATACCCTAAGCCAGTCGAGAAGACGCCAAGAAGTATGAGTTCGGGTGCCGCATCCCGCAGGCCTGCAAGGGTGAAGGGTTCGATGAACAGCCCGAGTATCGTGCACAACAGTCCGGTGATCGAAAACTGCAGCAGCGAAATCAAGAAAGCCCCGCGATGCCGTTGCATGAACTCCCCAAGACAGATTGTCCATATTACATAGAATACCGCTGCCAGCAGACACAGGACATCACCGGTGTTAAAGGAACGGGGTGAGCCGCCAACCATAAGGCATGCACCGGCAAATGTCGCGATGGCGATGGGCCAGAGCAGAACCGAAGGCCTGCGACGGGTGTAAATCCAGACGCCGAGTGGCGTCATGACGGTCGCCGTATTGACCAGGAAACTGGCATTTATGACCGTCGTCTGCCCAAAGCCAATTTGCAATAGCGTAATACCTGTCGCAAACGAGCAAATGGTCAAAAGGACCAGCTTCTTGCCAGCCTTTCCCAAACCGGCCTTAAGTTCCTTGCTCCGCAGCGCGAAGGGAAACAGCACCAAGGCGGCAATAATGCAGCGAATGCCTACCGCCGTGACTGGCCCGATGTGATCGAGGACGGTTTGTTGGGCGACGTTGCCCGCCCCCCAGAGGAAGGCAGTCAGCAACAACAGGGTATTTGCTCGGCGACGGCCCATCATCGGCCCAGCTCCCGCTTAACTTCACTTCCTGCCGGCCCGATCCAGCGGCAGTGGCCGGCGGCCCAAAGGGTCCGTGAAACCGTGCCCGAATGCGAATAGCCAGTCGCAGGACGTTGGCGGCAATCCCCGTCAGTAGCGACTGGAAGGCGACTGACCACCGGGGCGATATCGACCGGGTTGTGGGCGGCGCTTTCAGCCCGATCGCCCGAACACGGCGTTTGACCCGTTTCGGAAAAGCGAACTTTAGGGCAGGAAAACCTTTCAAGAGAGCATATGCCTGAATGAACATGTTCATGGTGGTCTCGTTGATGTGTGTTCAGGCAGAAAAACCAGGATTGGATGTGACGGCCAAATGAAAGAAGTCGGGTGATTTTCGATGCGCTGGTTGCGGAACACATGACGGCTTTCTGAACCTTTTGTGAAAAGACGCGAAGTGTTAACGGGGTCGCTCGATGCGTCAAAACCCGGCAATGTTTCAGACGGTGCAGCTCTGGCCCCAGCAGAGACGCTTTTTCAAACTGACCGGGCGATCAGGTCATGATGAGCATCCACACGAGGAGGCTTTCTGTGGTGATGAGCCGATGTCTGTCCAGCCACATTTCATGCAGGCACTATCACCGCCTGCCGGACGTGTTGTCGTCATCCATTCGGATGATATCGGGAGCTGTCTCGCTACATATGGGGAATTATGGCACCGCCTCGAACCAACCTTTCGGGATGCGGACTACTTGCTCGCTCACAATGCGAGTTTCGACCGGCGGGTACTTCGGGCGTGTGAAAATATTGGCTTTGGACACTCCGCCCGAACTGTGAGATAATCAGGCCACGAGGGGTCGAAGCTTGTGGTTCTACACGGGAGTGTCGAAGATGCGCGATGTTCTCACCTGTTCTGATCGTCACCTTGACGCGATGCAATCCCGGGTTCGCAGGCTCAGGTCACTGTTACTCGGCGCGGCTTTTGCCGCAGCTGTCACTTTCGTTCCGGCCATTGCCCGGGCCCAGTCCGATGATGAGGCGCCACCGCCGCCACCGCCACCTGTCGATGATCAAGGCATTGATGATGCCAGTGCTGCTCCGCCCGACACAGAAGCATCTGAGATCGCGCCGCTCGAACCGGGCGAAGCGGTGGTCACACGCTTTTCGCATGGTGCCGGGCAGGGCTTGGCCAATGTCATCGACGTCAACGGCGTCAGCGCCAGCATCATCGACGTGCGGCGGCCGCCGGACCCGCCATCGGGCCAGCACTGGATCGACGAACCCCAGCGCCTGCCGGTAACGGCTGGCGAAGTGGGCCAGGTGTTCGGTGTCACCCTGGCGCCGCACCAGGGCTCTTCGCCCGATATCTTCCTTTCAGCAACGGCGGCTTTCGGGCTGCACCGCGAGGCGGGCGGCTGGATGGCCGGCATGTGGGGACCGGACGCCGGGCCCGGAACAATCTACCGGATCAGCGAGGACAATGGCTATCTGGCGGAGAAATTCGCCGATGTCAGGCTGAACGGGCGCCCCAATACCGGTGCGGCGCTCGGCAACATCGCCCATGATCCATGGAACAACCGTCTTTATGTCTCCGATCTCGAAACCGGCATGATCCATAGCCTGGACGCCGAGACCGGCCGTGACCTCGGCCATTACGATCACGGTATCGACGGGCGCGCCGCCTTCAGCGATGCCTGGACCGGCACCTCGCGCCATCTCAACGCGGTGGCCTTCGATCCATCGAGCCGGGCGCGGACGAGCGATTGCAGCGGCGACTTCAGTTCGACACCCGAATGCTGGAATCTGGCGGATTTCCGCCGCCGCGTCTGGGGCCTCAATGTGAGGCGCGGTGAAGGTGGCGAAGTGCGCCTGTATTATTCCGTGTGGGGCAGCGATGCCTTGGGCAATGCCGACTGGGCCGCTGCCGGGGATGACCGGCGCAATGCGCTGTGGTCGGTGAGGCTCGGCCAGGGCGGAGCCTTTGATTTAGCGTCGGTGCGGCGCGAGTTTTTCCTGCCGGCCTTCTGGCCAGCAACGCCCGCCATGGGCGCCAAGGGCGGCAACAGCAACCCGGTGTCGGACATCACGTTCCCGGAATGCGGCCCGCAGAACGTCATGGTCGTCGCCGAGCGCGGCGGCATGCGCAATCTCGGCCTCGACAAGGTCGAAGCCTTTGCGAGGCCCTATGAGTCGCGCGTGCTGCGCTACGAACTGGGCAGCGACGGCATCTGGCGTCCCAAGGGCCGCTATGATGTGGGCTTCCATAACCGCGCCATCAGGGATGGCGAGCCGCTGATCCATGCCAGCGCGGCGGGTGGTGCTGATTTTGGATATGGCTTCGGCGCGGACGGTGCCATTGATACGTCGGCGCCGTCGAAATCACTGTGGATGACCGGCGACGGGTTGTGTTCGCCGGCGGGCGCCTGCACCGATCTGGATACAGGTGCCCATGAGAATACAAACGAGGTGCATGGCCTGCAGGGATCGCCGGCCGATGCCTCTGTACCGGTCGATCCGCAAGCCAACACGACGGCGCAGACCGCTTCATCGGCGGCGGATTTCGGAGGGCTTGATGACTCCTTCATGGTCGACACAGACATCAATATCGACGAACAGGGCCAGCCCATCGCTGAAGAACTGAAACGCAATGATGCGACGGCGATCGGCGACGTGGCGATCTATCAGGTGTGTAACGCAGCACCACCGCTGCCGGTCATCGACATTCCCGACGAGGCAGGCCCGCCGCTGGTGGAGCCGCCCATTGATTGGCCGGTACATACAGTGCGGCTCAGTCATGACAAGTGGGCTTCAACTGGGCATAATACACGGCGGTCCTGGCACCAGCGCAGCGCCTCGTGGCATTCTGTGGACCGGTCATGGCACTGGCGGAGCAGTTCCTGGCATTTGCGGAGCCAGACATGGCACTGGCGCCAAGGCTCTTGGCACAGCAAGGAGCGCAGCTGGCACCGCAAGGGGCAATCGCTTCATGCCAAGCGTTTCTCCTGGCACTTCCGCGACCGGTCGTGGCACGAGAAGACGCGCTCCTATCATTTCAAGGACCGGACCTGGGGCAATGGCCATTTGAAAGGCCGCAGCTTCCATGTGCGGGGCCGGAGCTGGGGCAATGATCACCTCAAGGGCCGCAGCTTCCACGTGAAAGACCAGAGCTGGGGCCAGCAGCACCTGAGGGGCCGCAGCTTCCATGTGAAAGGCCAGAGCTGGGGCCAGCAGCACCTGAGGGGCCGCAGTTTCCATGTGAAAGGCCAAAGCTGGGGCGACCAGCCGAACCACGTCAAGGGCCGGAGCTTCCATGTCAAGGGCAAGACGTGGGGTGACGATAACCAACCGAACCACGTCAAGGGCCGGAGCTTCCATGTCAAGGCCAAGACGTGGGGTGACGACGGGCAGCCCAATCACGTCAAGGGCCGCAGCTTCCACAAGAAGGGCAGCACCTGGGGCGATAGCGGCAATCCGCCGGTCCATAACAAGAAGCAGAGTCTGATTGACCAGGGTGGCGGCGGAAATCCACCGATCCACAACAAGAAGAAGAGCCGTATCGATCAAGTTGGCGGTGGCAATCCGCCGGTGCATGGCAAGAAGAAGAGCCGCATCGACCAGGGCGGTGGCAATAACCCGCCAGTGCATGGCAAGAAGCAAAGCCGCATTGACCAGGGCGGTGGTGGCAATAATCCACCGGCTCACGGCAAGAAACAGAGCCGCATTGACCAGGGCGGTGGTGGCAATCCGCCGGTCCACAACAAAAAGAAGAGCCGTATCGACAAGGCCAGTGCGGCGAATGATGGCAACGCGGCCGGCGTCAAGAAGCGCAGGGTTCACGTGAAGGGCAAGAGCGAGTTTGTGTTGCAATAGATTGCTCCTTCAGGACTTGCGGCGCGGCGGATAAACCCGCCGCGCCGCTTTGCCGTTACCGAGAGTTGTGAGGACAATCAAAGATGAAAACACGCGGCCACTGGATACCGATACTGCCCGCCGCCGCGCTGCTGATGCTGGCGGCCTGTCCGGCGACGGCTGCGGAGACGCGGGTCTATACCAATCAGACTTATGTGGAAGAGGCGATGAACCCGCCGGACTTTGCCATCACCGACATCAAGGCGGTGTTCCGTCTGGTGCTGGCCAGCCTGCCGGACAAGGTCAAGGTCTATCCGACGGAAAATTACTACTACTTCTATTTTACTTACAAGGGCATCAAGTATGCCGGTAACCTGCGCTTCGATGCCGAGGACCGCGACCAGGGGCTGGTGCATTTCAATTACTTCAAGGATTTCACCCTGTGGCAGCGTGACGAGGCCGATTTCAGCGCGGTGCTCGGCGCCAAGGATGGCGTCACCGTGAAGAAGGAAGGCAAGCTCGCCTATTCGCTGTCAACGAGCGGGCGCGGGGTGATTTTCGAATTGAACGACCTTTCGGCTGTGAAACCGCCCAAGGATGTGGTGCGTCCGGGTGAAACCTATATCGGGCCGGTGTTCGACGAATCCGGCGTGCGCTTCTTCCTGGTGTTCAACCGTGAGCTCAAGATATTCCTCTATCTTCTCGACGAGACGGTGGCGGCAGCCGACCAGTTCAACACCGCCACCGCTTCCGACCGTCTGCACATCGGCATCCGCACTGGTTTCGCATTCTACGACGACCGCCACGCGCCGCGCAAAATCCTGGTGGCGGTCAACCAGGCCAATACCTCGATCAACAATTATCTCGATGGCCCCTTCGACCAGCTTCCCGATAATTTCATGCAGGGCGACATTCTGCGCGATGCGATTCTGGCGGCCAGCCCGGAAATGAAGGGCCAGATCGACCGCTTCGGCAATTCGCCCGACGGCGAGACGCGCTACCTGATCGCGCCCTACATGCAGTATGAAGACGAAAGCGAGCTGGGCGTCATCGCCAAATGCGCCGCCGACGAAAAATTGCCATCCTATTACAATTGTTTTTCGTTCGCCGGTGGTGACGACAGTGGGGGCGGCGATGCACCTCCGGACGAGGGTCAGCAGTAGCCTGCGGGGAACTCCGCAAACCCCCACAAGAGCCGCTTGCTTTGAGCGGGCGTTCTGTCTATACGAGCCTCCGCAAGCCGATAAGGCAGTGGGCGGTTAGCTCAGCGGTAGAGCACTACGTTGACATCGTAGGGGTCACAAGTTCGATCCTTGTACCGCCCACCATTCCT
>JBKJQD010000292.1:0-15844 GCA_046594125.1 Aestuariivirga sp. | reverse complement strand
ATCGCCCTGACCATGGCGGCAATCATAGCATCGGCGCCAGGAGTGAGGGCCAGCGATTTGACGGTGAAGGACGCTTTCGCCAGGGCTTCCGTCACGCCCGCCGCGAAATCTGGTGTGGCTTACCTTACCTTGGTCAATCAAAGCGATGCGCCAGACCGGCTGATCGCCATTACCACGCCGGCCGCCAGGGCTGCCGAGCCGCACCGCACCTCCATGGCAGGCGATGTCATGAAGATGGAAGCGGCGGGGGCCATCGATCTTCCGCCCCACGCCGCCGTGACCATGGCACCGGGCGGATTGCATGTCATGCTGATGGGTCTGACGGCGCCATTGAAGGAGGGTAGCGTCATCGCCATGACCCTGACCTTTGAGAAGGCGGGACCTTTGACCATCACCGTTCCGGTGAAATCCGCCGCCGCCTTGTCGCCCTGATCAGGACGCCGCATCCTCGCGCAGCGGCTTCAACGCCTCGTCTTCCGACTTGATCCGCCAATAGAGCAGGGCGCCATTCAGCGCCGCGAAAGGGAGAGCATACCACCACAATCCGAAGGCCATCGGCAGGATAAAAATTTCCGCCGCCACCACCATGTAGTTGGGATGGCGGAAAAACCTGTAGGGGCCTTCGCCGACCAGCGTTTCGCCCGGCACCACGATGATGCGCGTCGTCCAGCGGCTGCCGAGTGCGGCGATGATCCAGCCGCGTGCCGCTTCCAGAACCACATAGGCCGAGAGCCACGGCCAGCTCACTTCAAGCTTCAACGCCAGATACCACAGCCCCGCCAGCCACACCGCATGCAGGAGTACAATCAGCGGATAATGCCCGGACGACACTTCAAAACCGCCGCGCGCCAGCAGCTTGCCGGTGTTGCGATGGGCGATGTAAAGCTCGACCAGCCGCTGCAGGCTGACCAGCGCGAGGATGATGATATTGGTCCACATATCGCTAGTGTAGCATGGTTATGAAGCTGGCGGTAAAGCCCGGACCCAGCGATGAGACAAAGCGCCGCCCGGGATGGGCTGCCGCCAGTTCCCGCTCCAGCACGAAGAGCACGGTGGGTGCCGACATGTTGCCGAAATCGCGCAGCACGGCGCGTTCGTTGACCAGCCGTCCCTCGTCGATATCGAAGGCGTCTTCAAGAGCCGTCACCACCTTGGCGCCGCCGGGATGGAAGCAGAAACTGTCGATGTCGGCGAGCGACCTCCCATGGCGTTTCAGGAATTGATCGGCGGCGGGCCGCAGATCGCTGGCCGCGAGGTCCGGAATGCTGCGCGAGAAGATGGCGCCAAATCCCTGATCGTCCATGCGCCAGCCCATGACATCGATGGTGCCGGGCCAGGTGTGTTCGCCCGCATGTTCGATCGCTCCCAGGTTGTCCCCATCGGTTGACACCACACAGGCCGCCGCCCCGTCGCCGAACAGGGCTGTGGCGATGATGTTGGATTTCGACATCTCGTCGGGACGGAACGCCAGTGTGCAGAGTTCGATCACCACCAGCAGGATTTTTGATCCGGGCTCGGCCCGGGCCAATCTGGCCGCCAGCGACAATCCGGACACACCCCCGGCACAACCCAGCCCGAACACTGGCACGCGCCTGGTGTCGTCACGAAATCCCATGCCGCTCAGCACCCGCGCCTCGATGGACGGCGTTGCGACACCCGTCGACGATACCGTGATGATGGTATCGATGCCGCCGGGTTCCACACCCGCCTGCGCCATGGCCTTAGTTGCGACGTCGCGGAACAGCTCCGTGGCGCCTTCGATGAACGCCGCGGTGCGCTGCGGCCAGCCCTGGTTTTCGCGGAACCAGGCGTAGGGTCTGACCGAATAGCGGCAGTCGATGCCGGAATTGCCGAACACCGGCATCAGGCGCTCGAAGTCGATATGACGACCGGCGAAGATTGACGATGCCTCGCGGATCACGTCGCTGGTCCGCAGCACATGGGGCGGCACCGCCGTCGCAAGGCTCAGCAATTTAGGCGTCATGCATGTCTCCTGTGCAGTTGTTACGCTTGCAGAGCTGATTTCAGACCATGCATAAGGATCACTTTTGCGCGAGTCCTTGCTTGGAAACCACAGAAATCCTGCTGTTGTTCGCTGGCGGCCTGCTGGCTGGCGTCATCAACGTCATAGCGGGCGGTGCCGGCTTCATGACCTTTCCGCTGCTGCTTGCCGCCGGCATGACGGAAATCGAGGCCAATGCCTCGAACTTCGTCGCCACCCTGCCAGCCAATGTCGTGGGTACATTCGTCTATCGCGGCGAACTGGCCAGCGTGCGCCGCCACCTCGGCCTGCGGCTTGGGCTGGCGGTGGCGGGCGGGGTGATCGGTTCCACCATACTCGTCTACACGGGGCAGGACTCGTTCCTGAAAGTCATTCCCTGGCTCCTGCTGTTTGCCACGGTGTCCTTCGGGCTGGGACCATGGATCAAGACCAAACTCGAAAGGGACTTCAATTTCGATGGCAATCGCTGGCTGTGGCTGTCCTTCGTTCTCGAATTTCTGCTCTATGTCTATGGTGGGTATTTTGGCTTGGGGATGGGCATCATCATGTTCGCCATCCATGCGATTTTCTCGCGCATGACAATCCACCAGACCAATGCCATCCGCAATGTCACCATCACGCTGATGACGCTGGTCAGCATCGCGATTTTTGCCCGCGCCGGAGTGATCCGCTGGCTGCCGTCGCTAATCATGATGTCGGGCGCCATGATGGGTGGCTATTTCGCCGCCAGCTTTGTCAGGCGCCTGCCGGTCCATGTGGTGCGCTACGCCATTCTCGTCTGGGCCGCCTGTCTCACCGGGCTGGCATTCTGGCGCTATCTTTGACCTGCGACTCGCGATGGGCCGCGATGAGACCTGTCACCACGATGAGGATCATGCCGAGAATGGCGACGCGGTCCGGAAATTCGTTGAAGACCAGGACGCCCGAGATGATGGCAAAGATCAGGATGGAATAGCGGAACGGTGCCGTGGCTGACAATTCGCCAAGCCGCAGCGTCGCCACCATGAACATGTAGCCGGTCGCCAGAAACACGGAAGCGAGCGCCAGAAGTCCCAGTTGCCAGAGGGCCGGAATCTGAAACCCCTGCATGAGCCCGAGAATAAACCCGCCAGCCGTGACGAAGCAGGCGTTGGCCAGTGCCACGATGAGGGTCGGAACCCGGCTTGGAATGCGCCTGGTGATGAGATCGCGGCAGGCCAGCGAGAACACGATGGTCAGGGCAAATGCGTCATAGGGCGTGAAACTTTGCGGTGATGGCTTGACGATCATCAGTACACCGATGAATCCGGCGAGGATCGCCGCCCAGCGCGAGGCCCCGACGCGCTCGCCGAGAAACATGGCGGAGAGAAAGGCCACCGCCAGCGGCACCGCTTGCATGATGGCTGTCAAATTGGCAATCGCCATGTGCATGAGCGAGGTGACGAACAGCAATGTCCCCAGCAGATCAAGTGCTGCCCGCGACATGACCTGACGGGTGAACAGCAGCGGCCAGTTGCCAAGCACACCTTGCCTGGCACAGATGGCGGCGATGAACAGCGACGACATGAAGCCGCGGATGGCGACAATCTCGCCCACCGGCAGGCTTGGCCCGATGAGCTTTATGCAGGTGTCATTGGTGACAAAGGAGCCCATGGCGAGCACCATGAACAGTCCGGCCCGCAGGACAATGTTTGCTGGTAATTTAGGCATCCGGCCTGTCTATCGCGGATTCGCGCCACCAAGCCATGCGTGGAATGCAGCTCAGCCGCCGGTCACGCTCATATGGCGGGAAACAGCCGGTTTGTTGTGGCGGCGGTCGATGATGAAGTCGTGGCCCTTGGGCTTGCGTCCGATGGCCTCGTCAATGGCCGCATTGAGCAGATCGTTGCCCTCCGAAGCCCTGAGCGGCGCCCTGAGGTCGGCGGCGTCTTCCTGGCCCAGGCACATGTAAAGCGTGCCGGTACAGGTCAGCCGCACCCGGTTGCAGCTTTCGCAGAAATTATGGGTGAGCGGCGTGATGAAACCCAGCCTCCCGCCGGTTTCCTTGACCTTCACATAACGCGCCGGGCCACCGGTCTTGTAGGGGATATCCTCCAGCGTGAACTGCTCCATCAATCCGGCCCGCACCACCGAGAGCGGCAGATATTGATCAGTCCGGTCACCCTCGATGTCACCCAGCGGCATGGTCTCGATCAGCGTCAGGTCCATGCCTTCGCCATGGGTCCAACGGATCATCTCGGGGATTTCCGCGTCATTGACGCCCTTCAGCGCCACGGCGTTGATCTTGATCGACAGGCCAGCGGCTTGCGCGGCGCGGATACCGTCCTTCACCTTGGCGAGTTCGCCCCAGCGGGTGATGGTCTTGAACTTCGCGTCATCCAGCGTGTCGACGGAGACGTTGATACGCTTGATGCCATGGGCAGTCAGAGCGGCGGCATGTTTGGCCAGCTGGCTGCCGTTGGTGGTGAGTGTCAGCTCTTCCAGTACGCCCGAGCGCAGATGCCGCCCCAAGCTTTCCACCAGCGTCATGATGCCCTTGCGCACCAGCGGTTCACCGCCGGTGAGGCGGATCTTGCGCACCCCCTTGTCGATGAAGGTGCTGCACAACCGGTCCAGTTCCTCCAGCGACAGCAGGTCGCGCTTGGGCAGGAAGGTCATGTCCTCCGCCATGCAATAGACACAGCGGAAATCACAGCGGTCGGTCACCGAGACCCTAAGGTAACTCACGTGCCGTCCGAACGGGTCGATCATGGCTGGACTTTGGGTCATGGTCTTTCTTCGCGCAACCTGTGGGCCGGGTCAACTCCCGGCGTGGCGCGCCTGGAAGCTCCGGGTGTTCGGTAAGAACATGGTGAGTAGACCAATCGCTGGCAAGAACGAACACAGCTGATAGACAAAACCGATGGACGTCCAGTCGGCCAGTGCCCCAAGGAGCGCCGCCCCGATGCCACCAATGCCGAAGGCCAGACCGAAGAACAGCCCGGAAATCAGCCCCACCCGGCCGGGCACCAGCTCTTGGGCGTAGACCAGCATCGCCGAGAAGGCCGAGGCCAGGATGAAGCCGATGGGGATCGACAGAACCACTGTCCACAGGTGATCGGCATAGGGCAGCGCCAGCGTGAAGGGCAGCGCCCCCAGCACCGAGAACCAGATAACCGCCTTGCGCCCGATACGGTCGCCGATCGCTCCGCCAAGCAGGGTGCCCGCGGCGAAGGCTGCGAGATAGATGAACAAATCAATCTGCGCCTCGCGCATTGACAGATGGAACGTGTCGATCAGGTAAAAGGTATAGAAGCTGCTCATGCTCGAAGTGTAGACAAACTTCGAGAACATCAGCGCCAGCAGAATGGCCAGCGACAGGATGATGGTCCGCCGCGGCAGGGCCTCCACCGTGGCAACGCCGCGCGGCCGGTTGACCGCATCCGCCAGATGCGCCTTGTACCACGAGCCGACATAGGTGAGGAGGCCGATGCCCACCACGGCAACCGCTCCGAACCAAACAACGCTGGCCTGGCCATGCGGGATGACGAAGAGTGCGGCGAGCAGCGGGCCGCTGGCGCTGCCGAAATTGCCGCCCACCTGGAACATCGATTGCGCAAAGCCGAAACGCCCTCCCGACGCCAGTCTGGTAACCCGCGAGGCATCGGGGTGAAACACCGAAGACCCGATGCCGATGCAGGCCGCCGCCACCAGCAGCATCGTGTAGCTGCCCGCAAAGCCGAGCAGCACCAGCCCCAGCAGCGACAGGAACGGGGCAAATGGCAGGGCGTAGGGCAGGGGTTTCCGGTCGGTCATGAAGCCGATGACCGGCTGCAGCACCGAAGCTGTCGCCTGAAACGTCATGGTGATCACGCCCACTTGGCTGAAAGTCAGCCCGTGGACTTCGCGCAGCAATGGATAGATTGACAGCAGCAGGGCCTGCAGGGTGTCGTTGATGAAGTGGCAGGCGGTCACCGCGGCGAGAACGGCATAGGCCGCCGACGCGTGGCTGCGAGGCTGATCGGCGGTCAAAGTGGTCATGGCGGGTTAGAATTAGGCGAATTCGCTGGTCTGGGCCATGGCCATCGCTGCACGCGAGCCATGCACCGGGAAATCAGCCTTGAATGGATTCCTCCAGCAACCAGTCCTTGAACACCGCAATGGCCGCTGCATGGCGGTGCTGGGCATCGAGCGGCTCGATGATGTGATAGGCATGGTCTTCCATGATCGTCGTCTCGAACAGCTGCACCAGCCGCCCGCTGCTGAGATCGTCGCCGATCAACGACCGCGGGCACAGCGCGACACCCTGTCCGGCAAGTGCCGCCGCCCGCAGCAGATTGAAATCCTGGAACGTGGGTCCGGGCGAGGGGCCGGCATGTTTGATCCCGGCGTTGCGCATCCACGTCTGCCAGCCCAAGCGGTTGGTGTCATGCAACAGCGGCTTTCCCGGAAGCGTCTGGGGCGCGGTGAACGGGCCTTCCTTGTCGAGGAAACCGGAATTGCATACCGCCACCGTGGCCCCGTCCAACAGCCTTGTACAACGGCAGCCGTCCCAGTCGCCGGTGCCCCACAGGATGGCAATGTCGATATCGTCGAAGTTCAGCGGCTGATCGGCGAAGGCATAGACCACCTTCACGGAAATTTCCGGATGCTCGGCGAAAAAGCGCTGCAAGCGCGGAATGAGCCAGATCGTTGCCATGGAGGGCAGCGAGGCGATGGTGAGTGCCGGGCCTGCATCGCTATGGATCAGCCGCTTGCAGGCCACCTCCATGATGCCGAAGGCTTCCGACAGGGCTCTGGCCAGTTCTTCGCCGCGTGGTGTCGGCACCGTCTGGCGGCCGCGCCGGTCAAACAGCGGGACGCCGAACCAGTCTTCGAGCTGGCGAATCTGATGGCTGACCGCTGACTGGGTGACATGCAACTCGTCTGCCGCCCGCGAAAAGCTCTGAGACCGCGCTGCGGCCTCAAGGCACTTGAGCGCGTTGAGCGGCGGCAGACGGGACATTTGGCCTCCATGAGTTTTGCTCATGTATTATGTGAGCGATCATCTTTTGACACAAGGGCTGTTCCGCGGAACAAAGCTGCCCTGCTTTCAGGAGAATGTCCGCCATGAGTGCCGCCGAACGCCCCAGCCTCGTCGATTACCGCAACAACGGCAGGAAGCCGAAGCCCACATTCTCCGCCGCCGAGATGCAGCGCCGCCAGGACAACATCCGCGGCTGGATGGCCAAGTCAAACGTCGATGCCTGCCTGTTCACTTCATACCATAACATCGGCTACCTCGCGGATTTCCTCTACTGCTCCTTCGGCCGCCGATATGGACTGGTCATCACCCAGAAGCAGGCCACCACGGTGACGGCGGCCATTGACGGCGGCCAGCCGGCCAGACGCACCTACGGCGGCAACGTCACCTACACCGACTGGTCGAAGGACAATTACTTCCACGCGGTGAAAGGCCTGACCAAGGCCATCAAGCGCCTCGGCATCGAGTTCGATCATGTCACCATCGACTTCCGCAAGGCCTTGCAGGATGCCATGCCAGGCGTCGAATTCGTCGATGTCGCGGCACCCTCGATGCGCATGCGGATGATCAAGTCGGCCGAGGAGATCAGGCACATCACCAGGATGACGCGCATTGCCGATATGGGCGGTGCTGCGGTGGTCGAGGCGATAGCCGTCGGCGTGCCGGAACATGAAGTGGCGCTCCATTCCACCCAGGCCATGGTGCGTGAAATCGCCCGCGTCTGGCCCAATGGCGAGCTGATGGATACCTGGACGTGGTTTCAATCTGGCGTTAACACCGATGGTGCCCACAACCCCGTCACCAGCCGCAAGATCAGGCGCGGCGATATCTTGAGCCTCAATTGCTTCCCGATGGTGGCGGGTTACTATGTGGCGCTCGAACGCACGCTGTTCGCCGAGAGCGCGTCGAAGGAGCACATCCGTCTGTGGCAGGTCAATTGCCACGTCCACGACGAGGGCAAGAAGCTGCTGGTACCGGGTGCCAGATGTTCGGATGTCGCCAAGGCCTTGAACGCCATCTATGCCGAGCATGATCTGCTCAAGTACCGCACCTTCGGCTATGGCCATTCCTTCGGCGTGCTGTGCCATTACTACGGCCGTGAAGGCGGCCTTGAACTGCGCGAGGATTGCGACACGGTTCTGGAGCCCGGCATGGTGGTTTCGATGGAGCCGATGATCATGATTCCGGAAGGCCAGAAGGGGGCGGGCGGCTATCGCGAGCACGACATTCTGGTGATCACTGAAAAAGGCAACCGCAACATCACCGGTTTTCCCTACGGGCCGGAACATCTGATCGTGGGGGCGAAGGGCAAGAAGAAAACGAAGCGGAAGTAATGCCGGTGGATTGACGGGCGCGCCGAAGGTAGCAGTCTTTCGAATGCGCTTGATCCACTCCCGTCGCTTGCTAAGATGACTGCATGCAGCAAGAGGAAGGTGACGTGTCCCAGTCCGAAGTCATGGTGCGTTTCGCCAACGTGCAGAAAAGCTATGACGGCGAAACCCTCGTCGTCAAAAATCTCAATCTCGATATCGCCAAGGGCGAATTCCTCACCATGCTCGGGCCCTCGGGCTCCGGCAAGACCACGACGCTGATGATGCTGGCCGGTTTCGAACCGGCCACCCATGGCGAGATCTTCGTGAAGGATCAGCCGATCAACAATGTGCCGCCCCACAAGCGCGGCATCGGCATGGTGTTCCAGAACTACGCCTTGTTTCCGCACATGACAGTCAACGAGAACCTGGCCTTTCCGCTGCAGGTGCGCAATGTCGCCAAGGCCGAGATCGAAGACCGGGTGAAGAAGATACTCAAGCTGGTGGAACTGCCGCAGATGGGCAATCGCCGTCCCGGCCAGCTTTCGGGCGGTCAGCAGCAGCGCATCGCGGTGGCCCGCGCCCTGGTGTTCGAACCCGATCTGGTGCTGATGGACGAGCCGCTTGGCGCTCTCGACAAACAACTGCGCGAGCAGATGCAATATGAGATCAAGCATATCCATGATCGCCTGGGCGTCACCGTTGTGTACGTGACCCATGACCAGTCGGAAGCCCTCACCATGTCGAACCGCATCGCCGTGTTCAACGATGGCGTGGTGCAGCAACTCTCGACACCCGACGAGTTGTACGAGCGTCCGGTCAATTCCTTTGTCGCCCAGTTCATCGGCGAGAACAACAAACTGAAAGGCACCGTCGTCGAAATCGGCAAGGACAAGGTCGCCACCGTAAGACTTGAGTCGGGTGACATCGTCAAGGCGCTGGCCATCAATGTCGGCAACAAGGGCGAGCGCACACTGCTTTCGGTGCGTCCCGAGCGCGTCGAGATCAATCCGGCCAAGGGCAGTGCCGATGTCGTCCTCAAGGGCTGCATCGCCGAACTGATTTATCTCGGCGATCACATCCGCGCCCGCCTCGAGGTTGCCGGCCACGATGACTTCATCGTCAAGGTGCCGAACAAGAGCAAGGGCGGCGGTGTCGAAGAGGGTCTCGAAGTGAACGTCGGCTGGAAAGCCGAAGATTGCCGTGCGCTCGATTATCTCGAATTCCAGCACTGAGGGCGGACGCTGATGCGCGCCATTGCGGCGGCTGTCCTGGCTGCCGCCCTGCTATTGCCCCTGCCCGCAGGTCACGCTGCGGACTATGACGTCGACTTGGCGCTGGTCCTCGCCATCGACTGTTCCTTCAGTGTCGATGCAAGGGAGTTCCACCAGCAGATGGAGGGGCTGGGCCGGGCCTTCAGACTCCCTGAAGTGAAGGCGGCCATCCGCCAGGGCCGCCGCCAGCGCATCGCCGTCACCGCCATCCAGTGGTCCGACGAAAACAACCAGATGGTGATCGTGCCGTGGACCATCGTGGCGGGTGACGCTGATGCCGATGAGTTGGGCCTGATCCTCGAACGCATGCCGCGCAAGCTGGCCGAGGGCGGAACATCAATCTCAACCGCGCTGCTCTATTCGCAGGTTCTGTTCGAGACGGCACCCAGCGCCGAGCGCCGGGTGATCGACGTATCCTCCGACGGCAGAAACAATATCGGCCCGCCTGTCAACGCCGTGCGCGACCGCATCGTGGCCCGCGGCATCACCATCAACGGCTTGACCATTCTCAACGAATGGCCAACGCTTGATATTTATTTCGAAACCCATGTGGTCGGTGGCCAGGGCCACTTCGTCATCCCGTCGCCGGATTACGCCGCCTATGCCGACGCCATCTATCGCAAGCTGCTGCGCGAGATCACCGGGCCGGGGATATCGTAAGCGGTTTCTCCGGGTGAAAATCACTCACGCTTGACCGCGCAATGGCGCTCACCTAACCGGACGCCATCATGCAATCATTCAACCTGAGTTCCATTCCCGAAATAATTTTCGGCGCCGGCCGCCTCGCCGATCTGGCAGGCAAGGCCAAGGCGCTGGCAGGCAGCGGCGGGCACATCCTTATGGTCGCCGATCCCGCACTCTCTGGCCTCGGCATCACCGCCCGCGCCGTAGCCATCCTCGAGGCGGAATGCTTTGCCGTCGAGGTCTATGAGGGGCTGCGCGGCGAACCAAAGCAGGCTGACATCGACACGGCGGCGGCGATGGCGCGAGCCGCCAGGTCGAAGGCCGTCGTCGGCCTCGGCGGCGGCTCGGCACTCGATACCGCGAAACTTGTGGCCTGCTGCGCGGCGAGCGGACTGCCGGCTTCGGCCTATGCGTTGTGCGCCACGCCGCTGCCGGGCAATCGGCTCCCCATCATCGCCATCCCGACCACCGCCGGAACCGGATCGGAAGTGACCCGCGTCGCGGTTTTCGCCAATGCGGAGAAGATCAAGGTCTGGGCCTGGGGCGAGGAGTTGAAACCCGATGTGGCCATACTTGACCCCGAACTCACCATCGCGGTGCCGCCCCACATCACCGCCGCGACCGGTCTTGACGCGCTGGTCCATGCCATCGAAGCTTGCACCAACAAGCACCGCACCGATGGCAACGACCTCTATTGCCTCGAGGCGATTTCGCTGATCTCCGCCCATCTCGAACGCGCCGTGAAATTTCCCGGTGACATCGAGGCCCGGGGCGCCATGCTGCTCGGCTCCTGCTATGGCGGCATCGGCATCGATAATTGCGGCACGGCACTGGCCCATAATATCTCGCACGCCATTGCCGATCTGGCCCCCATTCCCCATGGCCGCGCCACCGGCCTTGCCATGCTGGCCACCATGGACTGGGTGGCCGAGGGCAATCCCCAAGCCTTCGGACGCGTCGCCCGCGCCATGCGCGCCGATGACGCGGTGAAGGCCTATGAAAATCTGCTCCGCGCCACCGGCATCAAGGTTTCGCTCGAAGGCGACGGCCTCGACTTGGGCGATCCCGGGCTTCTCGCCCGGCACATGGCGTCTGCCGCCAACAACCCGATGCGCAAATCAACGGCGCGCTATCCGGGGGACGCTGAGCTTATCATGCTGGCCGGGCGTATGCTGGCGCTGCAGTGATGACAGGCTGACAGGCCGCCAACGGTATTAACATTGCGGCCAAACTCGTCTAGGCAGCGGGCCAGGATGTGATTGTGATAGAGGCGTGATTGTGAAAGACGAAGTTTTCGAAAATGCCCGCTGGCTGATCGGCGCCATCGCGCGCGGGCTGCATGGCCGCGATGCGGAAGGCGTGGCCGAAGTGCTGGGCCGCCTCGCCAGTCAGAAGCTCGACATGGCAAACTTCCGCCAGCCCGAACCCACGCGATTGCCGGTGCTCAAGTATTTGCCAGACTGCATCGGCGAAACCATCCTGCTTGATACCGATCTGGCGGCAGCACTCGCCGCTATTGCCGACGACCTGCAATGGCGTCAGTCATCGTCCTATTCCGACGCGGTGCTGGGCGAAGGCTTCATCGACAACTACGGCTGGACCGAGATCGTCGGCCCGCGCGGCTTCTTCCCCGGCGATGATTTCCTTCTCGGCCTGCTGATGCTCGGTCCGCATCGCCACTACAAGGACCATTATCATCCAGCGCCCGAGCTTTACTGGCCCATCACCGGCCCCACCGACTGGAAGAAGGGTGCGGGCGGCTTTGAGACCAGGGCGGCGGGCGAGGTAATCTGGCACCCCCCCCTCAGGGTCCATGCGACGAAAACTGGCGACAAGCCCCTGCTGGCGGTGTGGAGCTGGGCCTCCGATACGGCGACGCCAGCGCGGCTGGTGGGGGCGTGACACTGCTTCGTAACGTGGCGCTATTTTGCTTGCTTGCCTATGCGGGCGCGACGCTCGGAATGTATCTGATCCAGCGCCGCCTCCAGTACCACCCCGCGAACAAGGGCCTCACACCCGCAGCCGTCGGCTTGAAAAAAGTGCAAGTGCTGCATTTGCCAACTGCGGACCACGAGCACATCGTGGCCTGGTACACACCCGCCGCGGCGGGGCGCCCGACCATTCTCTATTTTCATGGCAATGCCGGAGAAATCGGCGACCGGCCGAAGCGCTATCAATATTACCAGGCACGCGGCTTCGGCGTCCTCTATGTTTCCTATCGCGGCTTTGGCGGCAGTACCGGTTCGATTTCTGAATCCGGACTGATGATTGACGCTAGGACTTCATACGAATGGCTCACCGGACAAGGCGTCGCGCCAGGCCATATCGCTGTTGTTGGCGAATCGCTCGGTACCGGTGTTGCAGTGCAACTGGCGGCGAAATATCCGGTAGGTGCAATTGCACTTGAGGCTCCCTACACATCGACTGCCGATGTCGCCGCTGGAATCTATTGGTGGTTGCCGGTTCATCTGCTGATGAAAGATCAATTCCAGTCCAAACGATACATCGCATCGGTGACGGCGCCGCTTCTGATCACCCACGGCGCTGTCGACACCCTCATACCAGTGGCGTTTGGCAAGGCGCTCTTCGCGCTGGCCAACCAGCCCAAGGAAATCGCCATCATGCCCGGCATCGGCCACGACGTTCTTTTTGAGGAATCGACCTGGGCGCGCGAGGTGGCCTTCTTCGACCATCAACTCGGTGCCGCCGCCGCCGCTCAATAACCAGGCGGCGGCACGAAGCCCGCGTATTCCTTTTCGAGAAGTTCAGCGAAACGGATCGAGGTGAAATCCCCATACTGTCTGGTGATGATCTGTACGCCCGATGGCAGGCCCTGTGGCGTCAGGCCGAGTGGTGCCACCGTCGAGGGCAGCAGGAAGCAGCCTGAGTAACCGGCCCAGAACAGCTGATCCGTGGTGGCCACCCGCTTGCCGTTGACTTCAATCGTGCGCTCGTGGCGATCGCCCGCATGGTCATGGGGAAAGGCGGCGGATGCGGCGGCGGGGCAGAGCAGCACATCCCAATCCTCGAAGAATTGCTCCCACAACAGCCGCATCTGGTGGCGGCGTTCGTTGGCCATCAGCCAGTTGCGGTGCGGCAGTACATAGGCCCGCAGCATCTTGCTCAAGTAACTGTCGTTATCGGGCGCGAAGCCCGAGACCGTGGCGGCGTTGGCGGCGAATTCGTCATCGCTTTGGCGGCGGCTGGTGGCTGAGCGCAGCAGCGCGATATAGATGTCCATTGCTTCGCGCGAGGAAAACGCAGGCCTAACCGTCATCGAAATCTTTTTCACCTTGCGTTCGAGGAATTTCGCGAGCTTGGCGATCATGTCCTGTACCGGCTGGTCGACTTCGCTTTCCGCGTCTGTGAGCATTACGGCGACGCGGAATCCTTTGAACGATGTTTGCTGCGCCGCTGGAAGATCGATGCGCAGGCCACGCGCCTCGACGCCATCGCTGCCCGCCAAGAGCTTCATCATGGCGGCCAGATCGCCAGCCGAGCGAGCTAAAGGCCCTGCCACCGAAATATCGCTGGGATGCACGATGCCCGGCAGGAAATGGCCGCGATTGGGCACCACGCCCCAGGTCGGCTTGTGGCCATAGACGCCGCAATAATGGGCGGGATTGCGGATCGAGGCGCCGATGTCGGAACCGATTTCAAGGGCCGACATTCCGGTGGCCAGCGCCACCGCCGATCCCCCCGACGAGCCGCCCGGCGCCCGCGTCACATCCCAGGGATTGTTGGTGGTGCCATAGATGTCGTTGAAGCTCTGCCAGTCGGCCAGCATCAGCGGCACGTTGGTTTTGCCATAGATCACCGCACCAGCATCGGTGAGGCGTTTCAGGGCCACCGCGTCGGCGGTGGCGATGTTGTCGCGCAGGCGCGGCACCCCCCAGGTCGAAGGCGTACCGCTCCAGTCGAAGGACTCCTTCGCCGTCATCGGCACGCCATCGAAGGGTCCCAGCGGCTTGCCGCGCTTCAAGCGCCGGTCCGCGGCGGCCGCCGCCTTTTTCGCCCGCTCGATGCCGGTGACCACCACGGCATTCAGCGTGTCGTTGTGTTTCGCATATTGATCGAGACACAAACCGAGAAGCTCGGTAGCGCTGACCTTCCGCGCCCGGAGCAGGCGCGCCTGCTGCAGGGCGGAGCGGAAGACGATTGGTATTGCGGCCATGCGGAATCTCCTTGGCCGCAAGTCTAGCCCGCCGCGCTGCCGCCGTGTAGAGGGTGGCCATGGACCGCAAGGGGCTTATCACCGGATATATACTCGTCGCGGCGGGTGCGGCGCTGTTTTCGACCAAGGCGATCTTCATCAAGCTCGCCTATCTCGAACGCTACGATGCCTTGCTGATCCTCGCCTGGCGCATGGCCTTCGCTTTGCCGGTGTTTCTGGCGGTTGGCGCCTATGAGGTGGCGAAGCGGCGGCGCACCGGCCAGCCACTCCCAAGCCTGAGGGCCGCCGCTGGTGCCGCCGGCATCGGGCTGATCGGCTACTATCTGGCGATGGTCCTCGATTTCGGAGGCCTGCTCTATGTCACGGCCCAGCTTGAGCGGCTGGCGCTTTTTACTTATCCGATGTTCCTGATCTTCATCGGCGCCGCTTTCTTCGGCATGCGGCTCAGTCCGGCGAGCATGGCCGCGGCGGCCATCTCCTATATCGGGCTTGCCTTTGTCTTCCTGACGGATTTTTCGGTTGGCGGTTCCAATGTGATGCTGGGCACCGCACTGGTGCTGGGTTCGGCCATCGCCTTTGCCGTCTATCAGCTTCTCGCCAAGGGCTACATCGCGGCGATGGGCAGCACGCTGTTCACGGCGCTGGCGCTGTCGGGCGCGGCCATCACCACGCTGGCCCATGTGTTTCTGGTGCGCGGAGTTCTCGATACCTCGATGTCGCCGCACTACTTCATGCTGGCGGCGGCCACCGGCCTGCTGGCAACGGTGGTGCCCTCGTTCTTCGTCAATGCCGGCATGGCGAGGATCGGTGCGGCGTCAACCGCCATGATCTCCAACGTCTCGCCGCTGCTTACCATTTACTTTGCCGTGACGCTGCTGGGCGAGAAGTTCACTTTGGCCCACGGCGTCGGCACCGCCCTGGTGGTGGGAGGCGTCGGCTTTCATGCCTGGCAGGATCTGCGCCGGGCCTAACTTACATTGTCGGGCAGCACTTCCTTGCGCTTGGCCATGAAGGCCTGAAGCTGTTCGTCGATGCCTTCGTCGAGGGCTGGCCCCTGATAGTCGGCCAGCATCTTCTTCCATTGGGTATTGGCGCGCTTGACGATGTCCTTCTCGCCGTCGTCGCGCCACTGCTCGAAGGAATTGTTGTCGGCCAGGCCCGAACGCCAGAAGGCCGTCTCGAAATTGGCCTGGGTATGCGCGCAGCCGAGATAAAGCGCGCCGGGGCCAACGTCGCGGATCGCGTCCATCGCCTGGCCATTCTCGGAGAAGTCCACACCCTCGGCGAACTTCTGGAACATGGTCAGCTGGTCGGCGTCCATGATGAGTTTTTCATAGCCCGACGACAGACCACCCTCGAGCCAGCCCGCCGAGGGTGTGGACTTCTCCGAGAATGGACAGGCGATGGACGCGATCCGCG
>JBKJQD010000151.1:0-3543 GCA_046594125.1 Aestuariivirga sp. | reverse complement strand
CTGATCTAGAAGGACAAGCGCCTGGTGAACTGGGACCCGGTGTTCCAGACGGCGATTTCCGATCTGGAAGTTGAAACCCGGGACACCAAAGGCGCCATGTGGTCATTCGCCTATCCGCTGGCCGACGGGCCGGTGGACGGCATTTCCGAGATCGTCATTTCCACAACACGGCCCGAGACCATGCTGGGCGATGGCGCGGTGGCGGTTCACCCTTCCGATGAGCGCTACAAGAATCTGGTGGGCAAGCTGGTGCGGCTGCCGATTGCCGAGCGGCTGATTCCGATCATCGCCGACGAATATCCCGATCCGGAGTTCGGCACAGGTGCGGTGAAGATCACCGGCGCCCATGACTTCAATGACTTCGAAGTGGCGAGGCGCAACAACATTCCGCTGATCATGCTGATGGACAAGCAGGCACGGATGATTTCAACGCCGGAAAACCAAGTGCCGGAACGCTATCACGGTGTCGACCGCTTCAAGGCGCGCGACATGGTGCTAGCGGAAATCGAGGAACTTGGTTTCTATCGCGGAAAGGAAGAGAAGCTGATCCCACAACCCTTCGGCGACCGCTCCAACGTGGTCATCGAACCGATGCTCACCGAGCAATGGTATGTGAATGCCGGCGAACTGGCGAAGCCCGCCATCGCGGCTGTGGAAAAAGGCGACACGGTTTTCGTTCCGAAGAACTGGGACAAGACTTACTTTGAATGGATGAACAACATCCAGCCGTGGTGCATCTCGCGGCAATTATGGTGGGGGCACCAGATTCCGGCGTGGTATGGGCCGGATGGCGAAGTGTTCGTCGAGGAGACGGAAGCGGCGGCCAAGGCGGCAGCGAAGGCGAAGTTCGGGCGCGACGTCGAACTGACGCGCGACGAGGACGTGCTCGATACCTGGTTCTCCTCCGCCCTGTGGCCGTTCTCGACGCTTGGCTGGCCCGATCAGACGCCGGAATTGAAGCGGCACTATAAGACCGACGTTCTGGTCACCGGCTTCGATATCATCTTCTTCTGGGTGGCCCGCATGATGATGATGGGGCTGCATTTCATGAAGGAGGTGCCGTTCCATACGGTCTACATCCACGCCCTGGTCCGCGACGAGAAGGGCCAGAAGATGTCGAAGTCGAAGGGCAACGTCATCGACCCCCTCGAACTGATCGACGCCTATGGGGCGGATGCGCTGCGCTTTACTCTGTCGGCCATGGCGGCGCAGGGCCGCGACATCAAGTTATCAAAGCAGCGCGTCGAAGGTTATCGTAACTTCGGCACCAAGCTGTGGAACGCGGTGCGCTTTGCCGAGATGAATGGTGTGTCGCGCGACTGGACCTATGACCCGGTGGCGGCGCGCGTCACGGTCAACCGCTGGATTGCCGGCGAGACGGCGCGCACCAGGGACACCGTCACCCGGGCCATCGAGGAACACAAGTACAACGAGGCGGCGGGCGCCCTCTATCAGTTTGTGTGGAACGTGTTCTGCGACTGGTATGTGGAACTGATCAAACCCATTCTGGGTGGCAGCGACGACGCGGCCAGGCAAGAAACCCGGCAATCGACCGCCTGGGTGATCGACCAGATCCTGCTGCTGCTGCATCCCTTCATGCCGTTTGTGACGGAAGAACTCTGGCAGCAGATTGCCCCGCGCTCGCAATGGCTGATCGAGTCGGAATGGCCGTGGTACAAGGGGCTGGGTGATGCCGGAGCCGACGCCGAGATCGGCTGGGTGATCAAGTTCATTTCCGAAGTACGCTCGGTGCGCGCCGAGATGAATGTGCCAGCCGGCGCCAAAACCGCCTGTGTTTTGGTGGGGGCGGGCAGCGAGACGCGGCGGCGCGCCGCCAGCTGGGAGGCCGAAATCATGCGGCTGGCCCGCCTGTCGTCAATGGCCTTCGAGGACACGGTGCCGAAAGCCTCGGCACAGATCGTGCTGGAGGAAGCCACCGTCGCCCTGCCGCTGGAAGGCGTCATCGATTTCACCGCCGAGAAGGCCAGGCTCGCCAAGGAACTGGACAAGATCGCCAAGGACAGCGCCGCCATCGACGGCCGCCTGAACAACCCCGGCTTTGTGGCGAAAGCACCGGAAGACGTGCTGGTGGAAAGCCGCGAACGCAAAGTGGAACTCGCCGCAAGGAAGGCCAAGGTTGAAGAAGCGCTGAGAAGGCTGGGGTGAAAGTATATGTACTGTCATCCCGGCGAAAGCCGGGACCCATTCAACCGGCTGAGGGGGTCCCGACTTCTGCCGGGATGACAGACGAGGGGAGATAGGCGCCACAGGTATCTTCGAAAAGATCGCGCCACATGGGATTGAGTTTCTCGATCAGGTCGATTTTCCACGCCCGCCGCCACTCCTTGATCTGCTTCTCGCGCCGGATTGCCGCTTCCATTGAGTCGAAGTACTCGAACCACATAAGTAGCTTCACACCATATTGTTTGGTGAAGCCGGGAATCTGTCCGTCTTTGTGAGCAGCAATACGGCTGCACAGGTCACTTGTTACACCAGTGTAGAGCGTTCCATGCCTGCGGCTGGCAAGGATATAGACCGCTGGTTGCTTTTCAATCCCCACCGCTGTCATCCCGGCGCAAGCCGGGACCCCCTGAAGCATTTTTACAGAGTGCAACTTTCGCTGAAACGGTTCAATGGGTCCCGGCTTGCGCCGGGATGACGGTTCAGGGGGGAGATGGAAATCAGGAATCGGGTGGCGGCGCGATCCGCCTCGTGATGTGTTGCGCGCATCAGGAGGTGACCCATGACCGACATTGTTTTCCGCGCCATGCCGGTGGTTGAGGCGCGGCATTTTCAGGGTGGCGGGCTTGATGCCTGTGGCTTGAAGCCCGAGACGAAAATCTCCGATGGTGACGGGGTTCCGTGCCGCCATTGCCTGCGTGATGTGGTCAGCGGCGAGGCGTATCTCATTCTGGCCTATCGTCTATTTCCGGCTCTGCAACCCTATGCCGAGACCGGGCCGCCGATGCCGCTGCAATTCCGCCCATGTTGGTCAAGCGCAAAGCGCATCTGCTCAAGGGTTATGGCGCCGATGATCGGATCGTCTATGGCACCGGACAGATTGTGCCGTCAGCGGAGCTGGAGGCGGCGGCGGCTGACATTTTGGCGCGTGAGTATGTCGCCTACGTGCATGTGAGGTCGGCAGTGAACAACTGCTATACCTGCCGGATTGACCGAAGGCATCAGGGCGTTTGAGTGACTTCCTGCTGATCATTGACGCCCATACCGATGGACAACAAAGTCTTCTTCAGTTTGCCCTTGCCGAGGTCAATGTGAGGGTGATCCTGCTTGAAAGCCTTGCCAAAAGTTGCAAGCGTCACCCTTCCGGTCTTCGACAAGCGGTCGAAAGTTGCATGCAACTCTCTTTTGTGAGTGGGTGTCGGGCTGGCAGTGGCCAAAGCTGGAACAGGTTTGGCCATGGCTGACTTCTTCGCAATTGGGGCACCGATGACGGAAAATCTGTCGAAGGCCAACTGCAGCGACGTGGCTGCTTTAGCTTCGCCAATGCCGTCCACCTTCTTGCCGTTCTCGCGGATGTGCATG
>JBKJQD010000072.1:0-11339 GCA_046594125.1 Aestuariivirga sp. | reverse complement strand
ATGTCGTCGCCGGCGTAACCATAGAGATTGACGTCACCTGCCTCGCCGTGCAGACGGTCCATGTTGCCGGTCTGCAGATTGCTTTCGCCCTTGATGGTGTCGTTGCCATCGCCGCCGAGCAGCAGGTCGAAATCATCGGTACCGATGATCAGGTCGTCGCCGCCATATCCCCTTGCGATATTGTCCCCGGTGCCGGCGAGATCGATGGTTTCGGCCGCATCGCTGCCTTCGGTGGCCGAACCGGGATTGAGCAAGAGGTCGCCTGGGGTGTCGGATATCTGGTCCCACTTATGCGAGAATGTGTTGTAAACGAAAACACCCTCATCGGCGGCGATCCGCTCGATCGACGTCAGTGTGTCAACGCCGTGCGGTTCGATCACCTTTAAGCAGGCCTGCGTGACGGTAATGAGCAGGTCGTAAAGCGAGCGCGCATAGACCGCCGTGTCAGTGCCCTTGCCGCCGAAATAGATGTCGTTGCCCGCTGCGCCGTGCAGAATATCATCGCCGCCACCGCCGTTGAGAGTGTCGTTGCCCGAACCGGCATTGACACGGTCGCTGCCGGATCCGCCATGGATCACATCGGCGCCGGAGCCGCCGTAGATCTTGTCATCGCCACCGCCGCCATAGAGCGTATCGTTGCCGTTCTCGCCGCCCAGAAGATCGTTGCCCTTGCTGCCATAGATGGTGTCGTCACCATTGTAACCGATGAGCTTGACGGCTGAATATGGATTGTCGCGCTGGTGGCCGCCGTCCAGAACGTCGTTGCCGCTGTAGAGAAAAATCCGCAGGGACTCGGCACTGCTTGCCGTTTCGAACTGCTGTTCCAATGACGCGGCCGATACAGAGAGATCGAGTAGCGTGTCATTCACCACGCCGTTTATGTAGTGGCGGATGGCGGTGATCGTGCCTGCCGTGAAGGTTCCAAGGCTGTCACTCCAGACCAGGCCCGAGCCGGTGAAATTCGCCGTGCTGCCATCGGCGTAAGCAATGCCGAAGCCGGTTGCCGTATGGAACAGGAGATTGCCGGCGAATGGCCGGTCCAGCGCCGAGTTAAAAATATCGGATGCCGTCCCATATCGGGTAAATCGTGCCATTCCTCACCTAAGCACTAGCGCCGCAACGAACAGTTGTGTCCCGTTATGACACGGGATGTTCATCCTTCGGTAAGGAGCAGCAAACGGCATGCCCGCTCAGCTCAGACGCCGCGCGCCGCCATGCTGCCGAAGCGGGCGCGGATTTTGCGCACCAGCAAATCCCGGACATTACGGTAGCTGTCGAGAATCTGTTCGCGGCTGCCCATGGCAATCGACGGGTCCATGGTCGGCCAGTATTCGGCTTCGATGGCCATGGTGCGGGTCATTTCAAGGGCCCGGTGATGGGCCTCGGGCGACAGCGAGATGACCACGTCGAAACTCGAATCCTCGAGATCGCCGAAGCCCTGGGGCCGGTGGCGGCCCATGTCGATGCCCATTTCATCCATGACCGCCGTGACAAAAGGATCGGCCTGTCCGGGCTTCACGCCGCAGGAGGCCACGTAGACCTTGTTGCCATAGAAGTGTTTCATGACGGCGGCGGCCATCGGTGAGCGGATGACGTTCTGCGTGCAGGCAAAGAGAACAGCGCTGGGAAGATCACCCGCCACGGGACTGCTCAGCCGCGCCAGTGCAGGACGCAAACCAGTGTGAACAGCCGTCTGGCCGTGTCGAAGTCCACCTCCACCTTGCCGTTCAGGCGCTCGCGCAACAGTTCGCTGCCCTCGTTGTGCAGTCCGCGCCTGGCCATGTCGATGGTCTCGATCTGGGTCGGCGTCGCGGTGCGGATCGCCCGATAGTAATTTTCGCAGATCATGAAATAGTCTTTCACGATGCGGCGGAAAGGCGACATGGACAGGCCGATCAGCGACAGGCGTTCCTGGCGCTCGTTCAGGATGTCAAAGATCAGGCGGCCATCGGCGGTCGACAGGCGCAGCACGTAAGGCCCCTCGGGCTGCAGGGCGAGGGTGAAGCTGTTGTCTTCCACCAGATCATAGATGGCGACGCGGCGCTCGTGCTCGGCCTCGGGCGAGGGGCCAGGTCCGATGCTGGAATCAAGTTCCACCGCTGCCAGGCGATTCCGCGGCTTTTCAGTCATGCGCCAAGCATAGCCTTGGGAAGGACGGGGCGGCTAGCCCAAGTTTCCGGCGGCGCTTCACGGATGAAGCCGCAGGGGCTAGAAACAGACGGGACATCGGCAAGGACTGACAGATGGAAAACAACCCCTGCATCATCTGCGTGGCGATCACCGGATCGCTGCCCACCAAGGAGAACAATCCGGCGGTGCCCGTCACCATCGCCGAGCAAATTGACAGCACCCAGGAGGCATTCGAGGCCGGGGCCAGCATTGCCCACTGCCATGTGCGCGATGCGGATGGCAAGCCGACGTCCGATCCGGAGCGTTTCGCGCGGCTGAAAGAGGGGATCGAGACGCATTGTCCGGGAATGATCGTGCAGCTTTCAACTGGCGGCCGGTCGGGTTCCGGCAAGGCGCGCGGCGGCATGCTGCCACTGCGGCCGGACATGGCCTCGCTGTCGGTCGGCTCGAACAATTTCCCCACGCGGGTCTATGAGAATCCGCCTGATTTGGTGGATTGGCTGGCCTCCGAAATGATCCGCCACGCTGTGAAGCCCGAGATTGAGGCCTTCGATCTGAGCCACATTGTGCAGGCCACGCGCATGGCTGGCGATGGCCGCCTGAAAGGGCCACTCTACGTGCAATTCGTGATGGGTGTGAAGAACGCCATGCCAGCCGACGAGCCGATCCTGGATTTCTACATCAAGACATTGCTCAGGCTGGCGCCCGATGCGCAATGGTGTGCGGCGGGCATTGGACCA
The DNA here is from genome assembly GCA_046594125.1 of Aestuariivirga sp. GTDB lineage: Bacteria > Pseudomonadota > Alphaproteobacteria > Rhizobiales > Aestuariivirgaceae > Aestuariivirga. Next base: position 8,469 of record JBKJQD010000072.1, on the reverse strand, counting down.
AGCCAGTTACTCATCAACGAGTGGGCCATCGCCAAGGGTGGCCATACCCGAACAGGTCTGGAAGACAATGTGCGCCTTGACAAAAATACGCTGGCGCCGTCCAACGCTGCCTTGGTAAAGCGGGCCGTCGCGATTTGCCGGAAGCACAACCGGCCGGTCGCGACTTGGAAACAGGCACGCAACATTCTCAGCCTGCGCGCCGCCTGAAGGAGTGAAGATGAAGAAGATCTATCCAGATGCCAAATCAGCCCTCGACGGCCTGTTGTTCGATGGCATGCTGATTGCGGCGGGCGGTTTCGGGCTGTGCGGCATCCCCGAATTGCTGATCGCGGCGATCCGCGACCATGGCGCCAAGAACCTCACCATCGCCTCGAACAACGCCGGGGTGGATGGCTTCGGCCTGGGCCAGCTTCTGGCCACCGGCCAAGTCAAGAAGATGATCTCGTCCTATGTTGGCGAAAACGCCGAGTTCATGCGGCAATTTCTCGCCAAGGAACTGGAGGTCGAGTTCAATCCGCAAGGAACGCTCGCCGAGCGTATGCGCGCCGGAGGGGCCGGCATACCCGGGTTCTATACCAGGACCGGCGTTGGCACGATCATCGCCGAGGGCAAGGAGCACAAGGACTTCGACGGTGAGACCTATGTTCTGGAGCGCGGCCTGGTCGCCGACCTGGCCATCGTCAAGGCGTGGAAGGCCGATCCGTCCGGCAATCTGGTGTTCCGCAAGACGGCGCGCAATTTCAATCCACCCGCCGCCACCTGCGGCAAGGTCTGTGTCGCCGAAGTGGAAGAGATCGTGGCGCTGGGTTCGCTCGATCCCGATACCATCCATACGCCGGGCATCTATGTCCACCGCCTCATCCAGGGCACCCACGAAAAACGCATCGAACAGCGCACCACACGCAAGAGGGCAGCATAATCATGGCATGGGACCGCAATCAGATGGCGGCGCGCGCCGCCCGGGAGCTGCAGGACGGCTGGTATGTGAACCTCGGCATCGGCATTCCGACGCTGGTGTCGAACTACATTCCGCCGGGCATTGAAGTGACCCTGCAATCGGAAAACGGCATGCTCGGCATGGGGCCTTTCCCCTATGGGGGCGAAGAGGGCGCCGATCTCATCAATGCCGCCAAGCAGACGGTCACCGAACTGCCGCAGACTGCTTACTTCGATTCCGCGCAAAGCTTCGCGATGATCCGTGGCGGCAAGATCGCCATGGCCATTCTCGGCGCCATGGAAGTCTCCGAAACCGGTGACCTTGCCAACTGGATGATTCCCGGCAAGCTGGTCAAGGGCATGGGCGGGGCCATGGATCTGGTGGCTGGCGTCGGCCGTGTCGTCGTGGTCATGGATCACACCAACAAGGCTGGTGAATCCAAGGTTCTCAAATCCTGTTCCCTGCCGTTGACCGGCAAGGCCGTCGTCGACCGCATCATCACCAATCTCGGCGTCCTCGATGTCGTGGACGGCGGCCTCAGGATCGTCGAGTGCGCCGACGGCGTCACCGAGCAGGAACTGCGGGCGGCCACGGAGGCGGCAATTGTGAGCTGAGCGGCGGGCCGCAAGATAGTTCAGCCGCCGCGGCTGACGAAAGTCTGAGCCGTTCCCCCAATCGTTGATCAGCCAAGCGGAATATCCATGCCAAAGTCCATTCACGTCGATCCCGCGATTTTCAGGCAACCCGGCACGCTTAAATTTCCGGCGATTCCGCTCCATGCCTACAACACCCAGCTTTCCGCCGAACGCGCCGCCCGCGGCGACAAGGTGTTGATCGATGTATTGCGCCACATGATGATCGTCCGCGAGTTCGAGAGCATGCTGGGTTCGTTCAAGGCCAAGGGCGCCTATCAGGGCATCGCCTACAGCTACAAGGGACCAGCCCATCTCTCCATCGGCCAGGAAGGCGCCGCGGTAGGTGCTGCACTGGCGCTTGCACCCGAGGATCATATTTTCGGCAGCCACCGCAGCCATGGCGAGATCATCGCCAAGGGCCTGTCGGCCATCGCCAAGCTTGAGGCAACCGGCCTCACGAAGATCATGGAGAGCCACCAGAACGGCCAACTGCTGCGCACCGTCGAAAAGCACATTCCTGTTTCAGCCGCCACCAACATGGCGGAGAACTTCCTGCTCTTCGGTCTTCTCAGCGAAATCTTCATGAAGGCCAATGGCTTCAACGGCGGCATGGGCGGCTCCATGCATGCCTTCTTCACCCCCTTTGGCGCCTATCCCAACAATGCCATCGTCGGTGCCTCGGCGGGCATCGCCACCGGTGCGGCCTTGCGCAAGAAACTGAGCGGCAGCGCTTCAATCGCCGTGGCGCTCAGCGGCGACGGCTCGACCGGCTGCGGCCCGGTCTTCGAGGCCATGAACTTCGCGGCGATGGCGCAGTTCCATACGCTGTGGACCGACGCCCGCAAGGGCGGCGTGCCGGTGCTGTTCTGCTTCAACAACAACTTCTACGCCATGGGCGGCCAGACCATCGGCGAGACCATGGGCTGGGACAGGCTGTCGCGCATCGGTGCCGCCATCAACCCGCAAGCCATGCATGCCGAAACGGTGGACGGCAGCAATCCGCTGGCTGTCGCCGATGCGGTGGCGCGCCAGCGCGAGCTGCTTCTCACTGGACAGGGGCCGGCCCTTCTCGACATCGAATGCTACCGCTCCGGCGGCCACTCGACGACCGACGCCAACGTCTATCGCACCAGGGAAGAGCTTGCCGCGTGGGCGACGTATGATCCCATCGCGTCCTATGCCGCGCGCCTTGTGAAGGAGGGCGTGGCCGCCGCAAGTGATGTGGAAAAAATGAAAGCCGATGTCGAAGCCAGCATCGCCGCCGTCACCAGGGCCGCCGTTGATCCCGTGGCGGCACCGCCAGTCAATATTCCGTCCGATCCCACCCTCATTGGCAAACTGATGTTCTCCAACGTGGAGATCCCGGTGCCCGCTGGCGAGGTCAAACTGCTGGCGGCGCCCGAGACCTCGGCACGCATCCGCCAGGACGCCAAGAAATCACGCACCGGCATCGGACCCGCCGGCGAAAAACTCTCCGCCATGCGCGCCATCACCTTGCGTGACGCGCTGTTCGAGCCGATCCTGCATCACATGCTGCATGACGAGCGGCTGATCGCCTATGGCGAGGAGTGCCGCGAATGGGGCGGCGCCTTCGGCGTCTATCGCGGCCTCTCCGACATCCTGCCCTACGAGCGCCTGTTCAACGCGCCGATATCGGAAGCGGCCATCGTCGCCACGGCGGTTGGCCACGCGCTGGCTGGCGGACGCAGTCTGGTGGAATTGATGTATGGCGATTTCATCGGCCGCGCCGGTGACGAAATCTTCAACCAGATGGCCAAGTGGCATTCGATGTCGGCTGGCATTCTGCGGCTTCCCATGGTGCTGCGCTGCTCGGTCGGCAGCAAATATGGCGCCCAGCATTCCCAGGACTGGACGGCACTCTGCGCCCACATTCCGGGCCTCAAGGTGCTCTATCCGGCAACGCCTTACGACGCCAAGGGACTGATGGCCTCGGCCCTGTCGAGCGATGATCCGGTGGTCTTCTTTGAGAGCCAGCGGCTCTATGACACTGTCGAGACCTTCAGGCCCGACGGCGTTCCCGCCGATTATTACCGCATCGCCATGGGCGAGCCTGACGTCAAGCGCCACGGCCAGGACGCAACCGTGCTGACCATCGGCCCATCGCTGTTCCCGGCACTCGCAGCGGCCTCGGAGCTGCAGCAGAACCACGGCCTGTCGCTTGAGGTGATTGATGCGCGTTCACTGGTGCCCTTCAACTATGACCCGGTCATCGCCTCGGTGAAGAAGACCGGCCATCTGCTTGTCGTCACCGAAGCCTCGGAGCGCGGCAGCTTCGCCATGACGCTCGCCGCCAACCTCACGCGCTTCGCTTTCGGCAGCCTCAAGTCGCCGCCACGGGTTCTGGGTGCGCCCAACTGGATCGTGCCGGGAGCCGAAATGGAATCGACTTACTTTCCGCAAGCCGATGACATCATTCAGATCGTGACGGGCGAGATGTATCCCGATAAGCATGGCAACCGCCGCGGCATCAGAAACTGGGACGATCTCGACTTGGCGCGCCGCGCACTGTGACAACAAGGACAACCCCGATGGACACACCCGTGGTCATGCCGCAACTTGGTAACGAGATCGAGGAAGCCCAGATCGATTCATGGGCCAAGTCGCCCGGTGACAAAGTAACGGCGGGCGAGATGCTGCTGACCATCACCACGCCGAAACTCACCATGGAACTGGAGGCGCCGGCTTCAGGCGTCCTCAAGGAAATTCTCGTTGCCGCCGATGAACTGGCCAGCGTCGGCGCAACGCTCGCCATCATCACCGAAGGCTGATGGCCGGACTGGCCTTCAAGACGCTGGGCGGCGCGGGCGAGGATGTCCTCCTCATTCATGGCTTTGGCTCGGACCGGTTGTCGTGGCTCGCCACCTCGCCCGCCCTCATGCCGGTGGCGCGGGTTCATGCCCTCGACCTGCCCGGACACGGCGATTCGCCTGCCGGTGCGGCTGATGCTTCGCCACAAGCCCTTGCCCGCCGGGTGACCAGCGCGCTTGCGGACACTGGCCTTGGCCGGGTTCATCTGCTTGGCCACTCGCTGGGTGGCGGGCTGGCCCTTCTCATCGCGGCGCAACAGCCAGAGCGCGTCGCCTCGCTGACGCTCATCGCGCCCGCTGGCCTTGGCCTCGGCGTCGACCGGGCGTTTCTCGCGGCCTATCCCGAACTCGACGATGCGCAAGCCATCATGGTCATGCTGCGCCAGCTGGTGGTGCAACCGCTGCTCATCAACAAGATGATGGTCCAGCGCGTGCAAGCCCACCTCGCCCGTGACGGCGTGCGCGAGACCTTGCGCGCCATCGGCACGGGACTGGTCCACCATGAAGCCGAACTTTCCAAAGCAGCGGAGACGATCACCAGCCTTGATCTGCCGCGCCTGACGCTGTGGGGCGAAGGTGATGCCATCAATCCGCTGAACGAGGACCGGTTGCGGGCCTTCGGCGGTGTGCGGCATGTCATCGCCAATGCCGGGCATCTGCCGCATATCGAGAATCCGAAACTGGCGAATGAATATCTCACCAATTTTCTGAAACACAACGTGGCGGCCTAGGCCATGGTGAAGCTGCGCCGTGGCGCACAAGCGAATATCTCCGGCGACGCCTCGCTGCGCCTGCGCGCCGCATGGGCGTATCATGCCTATGGCCTGACGCACACCGAGGTGGCCGAGCAATTGGGTGTCGGACGTTCAACCGTCATCCGCCTGCTCGATGAGGCCCGCCATCGCGGCGAAGTAAAAATCTGAATCGACGAGGGCGGCACGGAGTCAATTGAACTGTCCCTCAGGCTGGAGCGCGCCCTTGGTCTCGACGAGGCGGTGGTGGTGCCATCGGGACCATCGGTTGAGCTGGCGTCGAAGGCTGTCGGTCTGGCACTCGGCAAGTTCCTTTCGGAAACCGTGACCGACAACATGACCATCGGCGTCGGCTGGGGGCGGACGCTGACCGCGTCGCTGTTAAGTTTCCATCCGCCCAAGCGCAGCGGTGTGCGTGTCCTCTCCTTGCAGGGCGGTGCGGTCGAGACGCAATTTGCCAATCCCTTCGAATATTCCTGGCCGCTGGCCACGGCGCTCAACGCCGAGTGCTTTCTGTTTCCGGCACCACTGGTGGTCGACAGTGCCGAAACCAAACAGCGCCTGATGCAACACCGCGGCATCCGGCAACTGATGACCATGGCAGCGGCGATGGACATGGCGGTGGTCAGCGCCGGTGACATCTCAAGCGCCTCGGGTTCGCTGGTCCGTCACCTGATCGATCCCGGCGATCGCGCGGAACTCCTCGAACTGGGCTGCGTCGCCGATGTCATGTCCAACTTCCTCGACCAGAACGGCAATCTCGTGCCGCATCCGCTCAATGACAAGATCATGTCGGTGGGACTGGACGCGCTGCGCAAGGCCGGCCATGTCGTGGTGGCCGGCGGCGGTGTGCAGCGCGCCAAGGCCATCCTCGCCGTCACCCGCTGCACCGGCTGCAACACCCTGATCACCGACGAAACAACGGCCAAGGCGATCCTCGCGCTGAAGGGTGAGTAGGTCTCTACTTATACCGGCGTGTCTTGAGTTTGACAGATGGCGGACAATTTCCCCGTCCCGTCATCCTCCGCGCAAGCGGAGGAACCATCTTTCCCCGGGGCCATGGACCCTCGCTGGTGCGGAGGGTGACGGATCAGGAGGCGGCGGCAGATGCGTCAGGAACAAAGTCGCTGGTATTATAATCTGCTCAATCCGCCGTGAATATCCCGCCATAGGTCTTGCGCAGTTCGGCTTTCTGCACTTTGCCCATGGCGTTGCGCGGCAGTTCACTCACCGTGAAGATGCACTTTGGCACCTTGAATTTCGCCAGCTGCCGGGCGGCGGTGGCGATCATTTCGGACTCGGAAAGAAGCTCGCCTTTCGCCGTCACGATGGCGATGACGGCTTCGCCGAAATCCGGGTGCGGCACGCCGACAACCGCCGACTCGGCGACGCCTGGCAGGCTGTCGAAAACGTCTTCCACTTCCTTCGGATAGACGTTGAAGCCGCCCGAGATGATGAGATCCTTGGCACGGCCGACGATCGTCACCCGGCCATTGGCATCAATCGTGCCAACATCGCCGGTGACGAAGTATCCGTCCGCCGTGAAGTCCTCGGCGGTCTTCTCCGGCATGCGCCAATAGCCCCGGAAGACGTTAGGCCCCTTCACCTCGATGACACCCGGCTGTGCGCCGCGGATGCGCACCGCAACCCCCGGCAAGGCGAATCCGACGCTGCCAGGCTGGCGTTCACCATCATAGGGGTTGGAGGTGATCATGCCGGTCTCGGTCATGCCGTAACGCTCGAGAATGGCGTGATTGGTCCGTATACGGAATTGTTCGTGGGTCTCGGCCAGCAGCGGTGCCGAACCGGAAATGAACAGCCGCATGGCGCGCGCCGCCTCGGCACCAAAGCCGGGTGCCGCAAGAAGCCTGGTGTAGAAGGTCGGCACGCCCATCATCAGGCTGGCCCGCGGCATGGCGGCGATCAGTGACGCGGCATCGAACTTCTCGAACCAGATGATGCTGGCGCCGGCCAGGAAGCAGGTGTTGAGCGCCACGAACAACCCGTGCACATGGAACACCGGCAGCGCGTGCAGCAGCACATCGTCCGCCGTGATGCGCCACAGGTCAACCAGCGTCGCGGCATTGGACAAGAGGTTGCCATGGCTGATCATCGCTCCCTTGGAGCGCCCTGTCGTGCCCGAGGTATAGAGCAGCCCGGCCAGATCATCGCTGCCCCGCGCCACCGTCTCGTGGCGGGTGTCCATCTGTGCCGCCAGATCGGCAAGCGTACCAGTGCCATCGCTATCGAGATTGATCACGGCAAAGACCCCGTGGCGGTCGGCCAGCCCGCGCATGGATTGCTGCCGGGCAGGGTCGCAAACAATCAGCTTGGGGGAAGCATCGCCCACGAAATAATCGACTTCGGTCTCCGTATAGGCGGTGTTGAGCGGCTGGTAGACGCCGCCCGCCTTGAGCACGGCGAGATAGAGCAACACGCCCGCCAGCGACTTTTCGATCTGCACGGTAACCCGCTCGCCGGGCTCCACCCCCAGCGCCGCAAGGGCATTGGCGTAGCGGCTAACACCCTCGCGCAAAGCATCATAGGTCAGCAGCACCGTGCCACCACCGCGCGCCAGCGCGGTGCGGCCGCCTGCCGCGAGGAAGCTGCGCTCCAGTTGGCTGTAGAGATTGCCGTCGCTCATTGTTGATAACTTTCAGGCACGGGCGTCTGTCATGCATCCGTCATCCAGGCTGTGCAAGCAGAGGCTGCGGGATGCGTTCAACATCCCGCAAAGCCCCAACTCCCCGCCATGCCGCGGTGCCCTGAGCCTTCCTGCCCCCCCAAGCTCCGGCACCCGGCATGGCAATTTTCTCAAGCCAGAAATGCCTTCATCCGCGCCAGGGCTTCACGGAGGTCGGCTTCGCTTGCGGCGTAGGACAGGCGCATGTAACCCTTGCCATTGGCCCCGAAACTCTCGCCGAAGATCAGCGCCACATGGGCCTTCTCCAGCAGTTCACGGGCCAGGTCGCGCGACGCCCAGCCGGTGCCGGCGATATTGGGGAAGGCATAAAACGCCCCGCCCGGCACCCGGCAACGCACCCCCTTGATGGCGTTGAGGCCTTCGACCACGATATCGCGGCGCTTCTGGAAGCTTTTGCGGAAGCCCTCGATCTCGTCCATCGGACCGGTGATGGCGGCAAGCCCCGCCATCTGGGTGGCGACACTGGTGCAGGAATGATCCACCGTGATCAGCTTCTTGACGGTGTCGATCAGGTGCTTCGGCCAGATTCCGAAACCCAGCCGCCAACCGGTCATGGCGAAGGTCTTGGACCAGCCGTCGAGGATGATGGTGCGGTCGCGGAGTTCCGGAAAGC
>JBKJQD010000403.1:0-6167 GCA_046594125.1 Aestuariivirga sp. | reverse complement strand
ATCGTCGAAGCCATGAAAGGGGCGAAGCGCGGCCCCGCCCCTTGACATGAAGTTGGCCTGGCATTCCTCCCCCTCTCCCACGCTTTAGCGGGGGAGAGGGCAGGGTGAGGGGGTGCCAGCCACGCAACCCGTCTCCGGCGTCCCGCCTGCCGCACCACTCCGTCACCCCGGCGAAAGCCGGGGTCCAGCTTTCGCCGGCGGACCCTGTTGAAGAAAAGCGGGATTCCTGCTTTCGCAGGAATGACGGTTTGAGGTAAGTGACATCGTCCACAGCTTTGCCGCCGTGATCCAACTTTCCCCGGACAGGAGTGCCTCACTGGCGTGGGGGCGAGGGGGCAAAAGCGGGAGAAGCGAAACTGGCGCCCCATCAGTAACAGGAAAATAATCCGTTCATTCCACGCCGGGAATTTCCGTTCCAAAATTCCGCGCGGCTCAAAGGTGATAGAGTCCACAATTCCGCCCGGCCGATAGTTGACCAAGTCAAGTATCGGCCACCGGACGTGGCAGGAATTGTCACGCCAAAACGCACCAAAATCCGTGCTTTTGGCGTGAATTTTGCGCCAGTCTTTGCGGTTTTCGCAAGCCCTCACCGCATCGTCGGGATCGAGAACTGGGCGCCTTCCTTGATGCCGCTGGGCCAGCGTGAGGTGACCGTCTTGGTCTTGGTGTAGAACCTGACCGAGTCCGGCCCGTGCTGGTTCAGGTCGCCGAAGCTTGAGCGCTTCCAGCCGCCGAAGGTGTGATAGGCCAGCGGCACCGGGATCGGCACGTTGATGCCCACCATGCCGATCTGGCACCTCGACGCGAAGTCGCGCGCCGTGTCGCCGTCGCGCGTATAGATCGCCGTGCCGTTGCCATATTCATGGTCGTTGATCAGCCCCAAGCCCTCGTCATAGGTCTTGGCGCGCACCACGGTCAGCACCGGTCCGAATATCTCTTCCTTGTAGATGCGCATGTCCTTGGTAACATTGTCGAATAGCGAGCCGCCGAGAAAATAGCCGTTCTCGTAGCCCTGCATCCTGAAGCCGCGGCCATCGACCTTGAGGCTGGCACCTTCCTTCACACCAATGTCGATGTAGCCCTTGACGCGGGCCAGGGCCTCCTTGGTGACCAGCGGGCCATAGTCCGCCTCGCGGTCGGTGGACAGGCCGACCCGCAGCTTCTCGACGCGCGGGATCAGCGCCTCGACCAGTGCGTTGGCTGTCGCCTCGCCCACCGGCACGGCCACCGAGATCGCCATGCAGCGCTCGCCAGCCGAGCCGTAGCCCGCCCCGATCAACGCATCGACGGCCTTGTCCATGTCGGCGTCGGGCATGATCAGCATGTGGTTCTTGGCGCCGCCAAAGCATTGCGCGCGCTTGCCATGCGCCGTGGCGCGTGAATAAACATACTGGGCGATGGGCGTCGAGCCGACGAAACCCACGGCGGCAATGTCGGGATCATCGAGAATGCCGTCGACGGCTTCCTTGTCGCCATTTACCACGTTCAGAATGCCGGGCGGCAGGCCCGCTTCGAGGAACAATTCGGCCAGCCGCATCGGGCAGGAGGGATCACGCTCCGAGGGCTTGAGGATGAAGGCATTGCCGCAGGCAATGGCCGGCGCGCACTTCCATAAAGGGATCATCGCCGGAAAGTTGAATGGGGTGATACCCGCCGCGATGCCCAGCGGCTGGCGCATCGAATACATGTCGATGCCGGGGCCGGCGCCATCGGTATATTCGCCCTTCAGGAGATGCGGAATGCCGACCGCGAATTCGGCGACTTCGACGCCGCGCTGCAAATCGCCCAGGGCATCGGGAATGGTCTTGCCATGTTCCATGGAAATCAGCGTGGCCAGTTCCTCGGCATGGATGCGGGCCAGTTCGAGGAACTTCATCATGATGCGGCCGCGGGCCTGCGGGTTCTTCGCCGCCCAGCCGGGCTGGGCCGCCTTGGCGTTCTCGACCGCGGCGCGCAGATCAGCACCATTGGCCAGCGCCACGCGGGCCTGAACCTCGCCGGTGTTGGGATTGTAGATGTCAGCGAAGCGGCCCGACGTGCCCGCCACATGCTTGCCGCCGATGAAATGCCCGATTGTCTTGACCATGCCGTGCCTCACAATTCCCGATGATTTCGCCGGGCAACCTAGTGACCGGAGGTTCCGCCCGCAAGCGACAGTAAACCGCTTTTAGCAAATTCAGATTCGTTTCGGAATAAAAAGGTCGAGCGCTGAATAACATGGATTGGAAAATTCCGTATCAGGCGCAAATGAGTTAGTGGCAGCCATCACTTCGGCTTCTTGTCCTTCTTGCCCTTCTTGTCCTTGTGCTTCTTGTCGCGGCGCTGCGGCGCGAAGACGGCATGGGCCTCGTTCTTGCCCAGTTCGTCGGGCTGTTTGCCATAGGTCTTGAAGCGGGCCAGCACGGTGGTCATCTGCGCATCGTTGAGCAGCACCGGCTTGCCGGCGAGGCAGGCAGCCCAATACTGTTTGCTGATGGCCTCCACCTCGCCCGCCCGCCACAGGGCCTTGTCGAGGTCATTGCCGAAGGCGATCTGGCCATGGTTGCCGAGCAGGCAGGCGGAGCGGTCCTCCAGCGCCTGCAGCATCACGTCGGACAATTCCTGGGTGCCGAATTCGGCATAGCCGGAACAGCGGATAGTGGTGCCGCCGCCGATGCCAATCATGTAATGGAAGGGCGGAATGTCCTTGCGCAGACAGGCCAGTGCGGTGGCATAGATCGAATGGGTATGGACGATGGCGCCCGCTTCCTTGCGATGCTTGAAAATGTCCATGTGCATGCGCCATTCGGTGGACGGCAGATAGTCGCCGCGATAACCGCCGTCCAGGTCCATCTCGACGATATGTTCGGGCTTCATCTTCGCATAGGGAACACCCGAGGCGGTGATCAGGAAGCCCTCATCGGTCCGTACACTGACGTTTCCGGAGGTACCCTGGTTGATGCCTTCCTCGTTCATCCTGAGGCAGATTTCGATGACCTTCTTGCGCAGGTCGATATGTTTCATCTTGGACATGCCGGGCTCCAGTGATGGGGTTCGCGCGATGCTATAGTCCATCCCCGGCGGGCGATACAAGAACCGCATGGCGATTGACGCCCATGCGCGGATTGCGCAGACTGACGCCCGTAACAGGGATTCACCATGCGTTTCGAACCACCCCGCGGCATCGCCATCGCCGATGTCGGCTATACCAACACCAAAATCGCCCTGTTTTCGCCCGAAGGCGAGATGCTGGCCGAACGCAAGATCGCCAGCCGCCATGTCGAGGGGCCACCCTACCGCCACATCGATCCCGAACCCATGGTGGCGCTGTTCCGCGAGGCGCTCCCGGAACTGGACGCCATCCTGCCGGTCGATGCCATCGTGCCCTGTGCCCATGGCGCGGCTATGGCCTGTCTCGACGCGCAAGGGCAACTGGCGCTGCCGGTGATGGACTATATGTCGGAGCCGCCCGCCGCCATCGTCGCGGCCTACCGGCAGATCGCTCCGCCCTTTGCCGAGACTTTCTGCACCGTGCTGCCGATGGCGCTGACCCATGGGCTTCAACTTTACTGGCAGCAGCAGGCTTTTCCGGACCGCTTCGCCAAAGCCACGACGCTGCTGCCGTGGATCCAGTATGTGGGCTTCCGCCTGTGTGGCACGCCGGTTACCGAAATCTCCAGCATGTCGTGCCAGACGCATCTCATGGACACCCGCAACCAGGGCTTCTCCTCGCTGGTCCGCGCCCAAGGCTGGGAACATCTCTTTCCGCCCATGGCCAAGGCCTGGGAGAGCATCGGCACGCTGCGCGAGGAATTCCGTGGCAGCAGCTTTCGCGGCTTGGGACAAGTTCTCGGCGGGGTGCATGACTCGACCGCCAATTACATGCGCTACCGCTGCGGCGGACTCGAGACCTTCACGCTGGTGTCCACCGGCACCTGGAGCATCAGCTTCGACACCTCGACCACTCTCGACAAACTTGTCGAGAACCGCGACACCAATACCAATACCGATGTACTGGGCAGCATCGTCGCCTGCAGCCGCTTCTTCGGCGGCCGTGAATTCGAGATCGTGGCGGCGGGTGCGGCTTGGGATGCGGCAAGCCTTGGCGATGCCGCGGAGCTGGTGCGTCAGGGCACACGGGCGCTGCCGAGCTTCACTGACTCGGGCGGACCGGTGCCGGGGTCCGGTGGCCGCGGGTTTGTCGAGGGTCAGCCGCCGGCCACCGATGCCGGGCGCTCGTCGCTGGCGGCGCTTTATTGCGCGCAGATGGTTTCGGAACAGCTCGATGCGGTGTCGTCGCGCCATGACATCATCGTCGACGGGCCCTTTTCCACCAATCCGGTGCTGCTCGCCATTCTGGCGCAACTCCGGCCCAGTCAACGCGTGCTGGCCTCCAACCTGCGCGACGGCACCACGGCGGGTGCCGCCTGCCTCGCCCTTATCGACAATGGTGTTCTGCCACGCATCGCGCTGAAGCTGATGCCGGTGGCGCCCGCCGCCATCGCCGGGCTGGAGGCCTATCAGGCCCTGTGGAAGGAGAAAGCCTATGGGCCTTTGCCACAGGAGGAATGAACCATGCTCGACCACATCGGATTTTCGACAACCGATCTCGACAAGGCGCGGGATTTTTATGCGAAGGCCCTGGCGCCGCTCGGCATCACCGTTCTTATGGAGGTGACGCCCGAAATGACCGGCGGCAGCGACGCCTTCCTGGGCTTTGGCCGTGAGCGTCCGCGGTTCTGGATCGGCACCGGTGAGCGCCATGGACCCGGCCTGCATGTGGCCTTCACGGCGGAAAGCCGGGCGGCAGTCGATGCCTTCCATGCTGCCGCACTGAAAGCTGGCGGACGCGACAATGGCGCTCCCGGCCTCAGGCCCCATTACCACCCGGATTACTACGGCGCCTTCGTGCTCGATGCCGATGGCCACAACATCGAGGCCGTGTGCCACAGCCCCGGTACCTGAGGCTTAACCCGTTTGTAAGACTGCGGGCGCACAATTTATTTTCAACATCCGAGGTGCGCCATGCACGCCGACTTCCGTTTTGACGACACGGCTCCGGTCTTCACCCTGAGTTGCCCCGGCTACCGCAAGCACCGGGTCGATGCCACCGGGGTGGGCGGCGGCAATCTGGTGTTCTCGATCGACCATCAGGTGGTGGCCGAAATCGCCCATGCCGACCTTCTGGAAAGCTGGAAGGCCGCTTCCGAACTGAGTGCGTCCGAGGCCTTGAAAATGACCGAGGTGGCCGCCAGGCATCTGGGTGAAATCCTCGACAGCGGCCTTGACGCCGCCGACCTCACCGAAGCGGTGACCGATGCCGCCGTGGTCTTCCTGCTGGCCATGAAACGCCAGGGGGTCAAGGATCCAAAGCGGATTCCCGCCTGCACCGTGATGTGGGATGGACACGAGGGCCGGGAACGCGTTTTACTGGGGGTATGAAGAAGCAGGCGTCCCGATCAGGTTACCCCTGTCTCCGTGCCGATTATGACTGCGTGGTATGATCAGACCGCCAGCCGCCAATCCAGCACGGCGGTGACGAAGCCGGCGGCGTCGTTCATCTGTTCATCGAACAGCGACACCGGTGTCGGGTAGGCCGGTTCGATCTGGCCGGTCACCTCGCCGTGGTCGATCCTGAGGCGCGCCCCGAACTTGCCCGCTAGGTGCTGCATGGTAGAATTATCGCGCATACAGATCATGTAGAGCTGGGAGATGCGGCGGTTCTGGGCGGCGGTGATGATGCGGTCCATCAGCAGCGAACCCAGGCCAAGGTGCTGGCAGGAACGCTCCACCGTGAAAGCCGCCTCGGCCGCGGATTTGCCGGGCAAGTGCAAAGGCCGCAGCTCGGCCGAGGCATGCATGTCATGATCGTCAAAGGCACCATAGACCACCGTGCCCAGCCGGTCTGTGGTCCCGGCATAGGCCTCAAGGAAACCGTCGTTGACGGCGGAGCCGAAGCGCTGCTGGCGGGTCTCGGGATCGAGCCTCAGCAGATGCCGCCGGAACGCTGACGCCTCCATCGGCCACAGCTTGCGGATGCGATAGCCCGAAACATCGGGGCCAAGTTGTTCGGTCATCGGATCACACTCTCGGTGATTCTTGTTTTGGTTGCGGATTGTAGAGATCATATTGCGGCGCAGCAAATTCAAGGGGTGGAAGCGCCGCGCCTTCCCTTCTATCGGCTATGA
>JBKJQD010000389.1:0-3748 GCA_046594125.1 Aestuariivirga sp. | reverse complement strand
CTGGTTCTGGCACACCAGGCAGCGCAACTGACCGGAAAGTGCCCGGGCGCGGGCTTCCAGCGCCGGGTCTTTGAGGATTTCATCAGGCTGCACGGCCCATGCCGGAGTAACAGCAAGGGCCACAAACAGTATGAGCAGTATGCGTTTCATTCCGCTGGTACCGCCTGCGTTGCCACCCGCGGCATTGGGGCGCCAATGCGGTAGCGGCGGTCGGCCAGCGAGAACAGGCCGCCGATGAACATGATGAGCGCGCCGATCCAGATGAAGTTGACCAGCGGATTGAAATACATGCGCATGGCACGGCCTCCGGAATCGTTCTCATCGCCCATTACGACGTAGAGATCACCAGCCAGCGTCTGGTGCAGGCCTACTTCGGTGGTGTTCATGCCCGACGGTTTGAAGATGCGCTTTTCCGAAACCAGGGTTGTCACCTCAGCACCGCCGCGCTGTACCAGGAAGCGTCCGGCGCGGCCCGTATAATTGGCTCCGGTCAGTGGTGTGTCACCCTGGAAAGTCACCGTATACGCTCCGACCTGCACCGCTTCACCGGGCTTCACCGCGACGATCACCTCGGTCTTCCACAGCGAGATGGCGATGATGCCGCAGATCATGATGCCTAGCCCGCCATGGGCCAGCGACATGCCGATGGCCGAACGCGGCAGGCCCGCGAGACGCTGGACACTCGCCGCCAGCGGAATGCGAAACAGCGCGATGCGCCCCGCCAGTTCGATCATTGCCCCCAGGGCCAGCCAGGCGCCGAGTGCCATGCCGAAGGGGGCGAGCCACGGTCCGCGCACGTTCCACACGAAAATCGTCAGTCCAAGGAGGATTGCGGCGGCACCGGCGATCCTCAAGCGTTTCAATGCCGCTCCGGCATCGCCACGCTTCCAAGCCAGCAGTGGCCCTAAGGGCACCAGCAGCAGCAACGGTATGACGATAGGGCCGAAGGTCAAATTGAAAAACGGCGCGCCAACCGAGATCTTGTCACCATTGATGGTTTCAAGGGCCAGCGGATAGAGTGTGCCGATGAACACCGTAAGCGCCGCAACGCAGAGCAGCAGGTTGTTGGCGACAAGCCCCCCTTCGCGGCTGACCGGTGCAAACAGGCCGCCGGCTTTCAGCGCCGGGGCGCGCCAGGCAAAGAGTGCCAGAGCGCCGCCGATGAAGACGCTGAGAATTCCCAGAATGAAAGTGCCGCGCTCCGGATCGACCGCGAAGGCATGAACCGAAGTCAACACCCCGGAGCGCACCAGAAATGTGCCGATCAGCGACAACGAAAAGGCAATGATCGAGAGCAGCACGGTCCACACCTTCAACGCATTGCGTTTCTCGACGACGATGGCCGAGTGCAGCAAGGCGGTGGCCACCAGCCAGGGCATGAAGCTGGCATTCTCGACCGGGTCCCAGAACCACCAGCCGCCCCAACCCAGTTCATAGTAAGCCCACCACGAGCCCATGGCGATGCCGATGGTCAGGAACATCCAGGCGGCCAGAGTCCACGGCCTGACCCAGCGCGCCCAGGCGGCATCGACGCGGCCCTCGATCAGCGCTGCCACCGCAAAGGAGAAGGCAATCGAGAGGCCGACGTAGCCTGCGTAAAGAAACGGCGGATGGAAGGCCAGCGCCGGGTCCTGCAGAATGGGGTTCAGGCCGTTGCCCTCGATGGGTGCCGGATCGAGCCTGAGGAACGGATTGGACGTCAGGACGATGAACAGCAGGAAGGCCGCACCGATTGATCCCTGAATGGCCAGAACGCGGGCCTTGAGGTCGAGAGGCAGATTGCCGCCGAACAGCGCCACCGCCGCGCCAAACAGGGCGAGGATCAAGACCCAGAGCAGCATGGAGCCCTCGTGGTTTCCCCAGACACCGGAGATTTTGTAGAGCAGCGGCTTGGCCGAGTGCGAATTCTCCGCCACATTGGCGATGGAAAAATCCGACACCACATAACCATGCATCAGGATGAGGAATGCCAGCGCGACAAGCACCAGTTGCGCCAATGCGGCGGGCCGTGCGGCGTGCATCATGGCGCGGCTGCCGCGCCCGGCGCCATAAAGCGGCACGAAAAACTGGAACAGCGCCACGCCCGCCGCCAGCACCAATGCGAAATGTCCGATTTCGGCGATCATGACCCGGCTCCCTTGCCCAGTTTCACGCCCTTGGCCTTGAGGCTGTCGGCCAGTTCCCTGGGCATGTAATTTTCGTCGTGCTTGGCCAGCACGGTGTCGGCGGCGAAGCTGCCATCGGGCTGGATGGTGCCCTCGGCGACGACGCCCTGGCCTTCGCGGAACAGGTCCGGCAACAGGCCATTGTAGCTTACGGAGAGCCCCTTGATGGTATCGGTCACGGTAAAGTTGTTGATGGTACCGCTGCCCTTTTTCCAGCTCCCCTGCTCCACCATTCCGCCCAGCCGGATGCGCTGACCGGGTTTCACACCCTTCTCGGCGATTTCGCTCGGCGTGTAGAAGAACACGATGGTGTCGCTCAGCGCAGAGAGTACCAGCCCGGCTGCAACACCCAAAACCGCCAGCCCGCCGAGGATCAGGGAAAGTCGCTTCTGCTTGCGAGTCATTGGATGTTCAGTTCCTTCGCCAGGCCGTCGAGCGCGGCGAGCGCTTCCGGCTTACCCTTGAATTGATCCTTGGCCGTCTTGTAGGCGGCGGCGGCCCTGGCAGCATCGCCCAACACACTGCGCGCCCGCATGAGCTTTAGCCAGCCCTCGAGATCATCGCCATTGGCTTTCAGCTTCTGTTCCAGTCCATCGACCATTGTCTGAATCATTGCCTGCCGGTCGCTGGCACTCATGTCCTGGGCTGCCGCGATGGTGTCCTGGCTGAGAGCTGGCGGGCGCGAGTTCATGTCCTTCAGTTCGGCTTCCAGCATGGGGCGGTAGCCGGCATCGGGTGGCGTGTCGGCCAACAGTGCTTCGAACGCCGTGGCGGCATCGGTGGTCTTGCCTTCCTGCTTGAGGGCGAGGGCATGGAAGAAACGCGCCTTGGCGAGTTGCGGATCAAGCTTCAGGGCTTCAATAAAAACCCGCTGGGCGTCGGCGGGTACCATGCCTTGATTGGCGAAGACCAGCATTTCAGCAAAATCCGCCAGCGTCCCGGCATCTGGCGGTTGCAGCCTCAGGACGTTGCGAAAGGCATCCGCTGCATCGTTCCAGCGCTGTGCCTTGCGATAGGCAGGCGCCAGCACCAGCCAGCCCTGGACGTCGTCGGGCTGTCCGGCCAGATGGCGTTCAACCTTGGCCAGCAGCGCATCGAAATCGCCGGTGGCAGTGGCATTGTCGAGCCGCGATGCCAGCGGCACATCGGGCAGCGAGGGCCGCCCGGACTTGAGATAGAGTGGCAGGGCAACAAGCGGTACAATCAGGACGGCAAGAACCGCCAAGGATGGCGGTCCGGCCTTGGCTGGTGCTTTGGGCCCCGAGCCCACTGCGGAAATCAAGCGGCGGGAAATCTCGTTGCGGGCGGCTTCAGCCTCGACACCGCCGATGGCGCCGCGTGCCGCATCGCGGTCCAGTTCGGCCAACTGGTCGCGGAAGATGGCCCGGTCATAGGCCTCGCGGTCGGGCGCGCCTTGCGGCTCGGAGGACCACAAGACGGGATACAGAAGTGCTGCCAGCACCGCCGCAGTCATAGCTATGAAAATGATCCAAATCATATTGATCTATGAGATATTCCCGCGCACCGTACAAATGCAATTCCTGCCGTCTATTCATTTCTGGTCGCATTGTCGCATGGCAGCA
>JBKJQD010000249.1:0-3314 GCA_046594125.1 Aestuariivirga sp. | reverse complement strand
CCAGGTGCCGAAGGACCAGAGATGCATTTTCGCTGGATCGGCCATGAAGGCGAAGACGTCTTCGGCACTCTTCTTCACGGCAATCGAGGCGATGTGCGATTGTCCAACACTCATTTGGGCGGCTCCGTGGTGGCGACGACGAGAATGGTGACGGGTGCGCCATCGGCGGAAAGATAGGCGTGGCCCATGGTGCTGTCGAAATAGAGATTGTCACCGGCCTCGAGCAGCAGCGGCTCGTAGAACTCCGAGATGAAAGACAGCTTGCCTGACAGGACGTGGAGAAATTCCTCGCCGTCGTGCTGTGACAGGCCGCCCGCCTGTTCCACCGCGGTGATGGTGACGGTGTCGATGGCCGGATGCATCCGCTTGTTGGCGATGTCGGTGCAAAGAACCTGGGCTTCGTAGCGCGCCGTTGAGAGCGCCAGACCTTCGCCCCTGCGGCTGATCGAGCGGATGCCGCTGGCAATCGGCCGCGTCGCGTCCGCAAAGAAGGCGGTGATGTCGACGCCCAAGGCCCTGGCGAGGTGATAAAGGTGATGGGCGCTCACCAACGTCTGGTCATTCTCGACGCGCGACAACGTGGCTTCGGAGACGCCCGTCGCCTTTGCCAGTCCGGCCAGCGAAAATCCGCGGTCCTTGCGCAGCGTCTTGATGCGGGGGCCGAGCGCCAGTGGCGGTTCAGGCCGGTTCATGGCCATAGTCTTCGCGGGCACCTTGCGGCGTGATGAGGCCGGAGCGCAAGTCGGACTCGACGCGATTGCGGCTACGGCTTTCCGGTCTACCGAAGCCGCCGCCGCCGGGGAGTTCCACGACGAGACTGTCACCGCTTGGGATGACATGGATGCCCTTGTCGGGAATCATCTGGCCTGACCCATAGCGCGCCAGACCTTTGCGTCCCGGCTTACCACCTTCGCGGCCCTGTGCCGGATTATGGATGCGGTCGAAAGTGGCGGCTGAAATCGTGAAGGGTGCGGCCTCGCGGTTGGCGATCTCGATGACCTGCGAAAGCCCGCCGCGGAATTCGCCGGCACCACCCGAGTCAGGCAAATATTCCTTGCGCTTGAAATAGAGCGGGCATTGCGTCTCGGTGATCTCGACGGGAATGGTGCCGACGCCCGACGGAAAGGCCATGGTGGAAAGTCCGTCCTTGCCGGGCCTGCCGCCGATGCCGCCCAAGCCAATGTTGATGACGCCAAAGTACTTGGCCTTGGCCGTCTGTTCGGCGGGTACGCGGCCATGGGCGCTGTTCAATCCAAGGATCCAGATGGAGCCGGCACTTTCCGCCTGCACCTTGCCGGGTAAAGCCTGGGCGAGGCAGCCGAAGACGGCATCGGCCAGCATCTGGCCAATCACATGGCGCGCGGTGACCGGCGAGGGCCTTGTGGGATCGACGCAGGTGCCGGCTTCGGTGACGAGATCAAAGCAAGAAAGTGAACCGATGTTGTTCGGCACATGCGGGGCGATGACGGCTTTTAATCCGAACACGGAGTAAGCATGCGTATAGGTGCGTGGAGAGTTGATGCCGTAAATTGAAGCGGGCGAAGATCCGGTGAAGTCGACGATTATCTTGCCGCCCTTGATGGTCAGCTTCGACTTGATGACGATGGGGCGCTCGTAGCCATCGAGCGGCATCTCGTGGGACCATTCGCCCTCGGGCAGCGCCCTGATGGCATCGCGGGCGCCCTTCTCGGACTGGGTGAGGATGTGCTTGGCCAGCGGCTCGATGGAACTGAGCTTGAATTCCTCCATCATGGCGATGAGGCGACGGGCACCGGTGTCATTGGCGCTGATGAGCGAAAGAAGATCGCCCCGCACTTCAACCGGGTTGCGCGAATTGGCGAGGATGATCGACAGCAGTTCCTCGTTGAGTCTGCCCTCCTTGCGCATCCTGATGTGCGGGATGAGCGTTCCTTCCTCAAAAGAGGAATTGGCCTTGGCCGACATGCCGACACCGCCGACATCGATGACATGGCAGGTGGAGGCGAAGAAGGCGACAAGCTTCTTTTTCAGGTAGACTGGCGTCACCACCACATAGTCGAAGAGGTGGCCGGTGCCGAGCCACGGATCGTTGGTGCAGTAGACATCGCCCGGCTTCATGGTGGCTTGCGGGAAATGCTTGAAGAAATGCGCCACGGCGGTGGCCATGGTGTTGACGTGGCCCGGTGTGCCAGTCATGGCTTGGGCGATCATGTTGCCCTGTGGATCATAAACGCCCGCCGAAAGATCTCCCGCCTCACGGGTGATCGAGCCGAAGGCGGTGCGCAGCAGCGACTGGGCCTGCTCCTCGACCACGGCGATCAATCGGTTCCACATGACCTGGGTACGGATGGCGTCGAGTGCGGACTTGCTCATTTCACGCGCTCCATGACGATGTAGCCGAGGCTGTTGATGGCGGCCCTGAAATTGGCGCCGACGATGGTCGAGGTTTCGTCCTCGGCGATGATGGCGGGGCCCTTGACGGCGGCACCGTGCTGCATGTCAAAGCGCCAGTAGACGGGCGCGTTCACCTGCTTGCCCAAGGCCGGATCGTAGATCAGGCGCTTGCCGCGCGGTGCCGGTGCTGATTTGGCCGAAGCCTTTGCGGCGCGCTTTGGCTTTACCGGCTTTGACGACACGGTAACCGACCAGGTGATGGCTTCCGCTTCCTGATTGGGAATGCGCAGGCCATAGAACTGTTCATAGATGCGTTCGAATTCGCCTTTAAGTTTGGCACCGTCACTGATCGTCAGTGTACGGAGCGGAATGGCAATACGGATTTCATGGCCTTGGCCCACGTAGCGGCAATCGGCGATGATTTGGACGATTGCCCTGGCACCGCCAAGTGCCGGCTCCACCACGGCACGGGCATCACGCGTCATGGTGGAAATCAGCTTGTTGACGGTGCCCGCGTCGAAGGTATCGAGCGAGCCCACCGCACTGCGGGTGATTTCATATGCAACGGGTGCGCGCAGGAAGCCGATGGCGGAACCAACCCCCGCACCCAAGGGCACAATGATGGTGCTGACGCCAATCTTCTCCGCCAGGCGGCAGGCGTGAAGCGGGGCGCCGCCGCCAAAGGCGATCATCGTACACGAGGCGATGTCGCGGCCGCGCTCGATGGCGTGGACGCGGGCGGCGTTTGCCATGTTCTCCTCGACAATCTCGGTGACACCGGCCGCGGACCAGAAATCCTTCAGGCCCAGCCGGTCGCCAATGTTCTTCTGCAGTGCCGCCCTGGCGCCTGCCTCATCAAGCGCGATCTTGCCGCCGGCGAAATAGGCGGGGTCGATCTTGCCGAGCGCCAGATTGGCGTCGGTGACGGCGGGTTCGGTGCC
>JBKJQD010000196.1:0-11272 GCA_046594125.1 Aestuariivirga sp. | reverse complement strand
CCGGGAGAAGGAGGGGCCCGCGCCGTCAGGCGTGGGAGGATGAGGGGAGCGGGGCCAACAATTGACGTCCATTCCCCTCACCCTCCCACGCCTGACGGCGCGGGCCCCTCCTTCTCCCGGAGGGAGAAGGGTCTACTCCCGAATATCGCCGATCCTACCCTGACATAGGTCGCGCCGCAGGCGATGGCTGCCGCGAAATCGCCGCTCATGCCCATGCTCAGGCCCGCAATGCCATTGCGCCGGGCAATGCCGCGCAGCATTTCGAAGTGGGGTTTCGGGTCTTGTTCCACCGGCGGAATGCACATCAGGCCGGTGATGGTCAGGCCGAAGGTCTCGCGGCACTGGCGGATGAAGGTATCGGCGTCTTCGGGCGTAACCCCGGCTTTCTGGTCCTCGTGGCCGGTATTGACCTGTACGAAGAGCTTGAGCGTCCGCTTCTGACGCTGCATTTCCTTGGACACGGCCTCGGCGATCTTCGGCCGGTCGATGGTGTGGATGGCATCGAAGAGGGCCACGGCCTCGGCCGCCTTGTTGCTCTGCAGGGGGCCGATCAGATGCAGTTCAACGCCGGGCCAGCCTTGGCGCAGTGCTGGCCACTTGGCCTTGGCTTCCTGCACACGGTTTTCGCCGAAAACCCGGTGTCCCGCCGCGAGTACCGGTTCGATGTCCGGGGCAGCGAAGGTCTTGCTGACGGCGATCAATTGAACGGCAGCCCCAGCTGCTGCGGCTATACTCGAAATGACGTGGTCCAAACCGGCATGAGACATGATCGCCCGCTTATGGCCATGCTTGCAGGGCATTTCAAGGACTGGTACTGCCTCTGCCCAACTACACCAGCCAGATTTCCGGGGCACCGACGTGACAACCGAACGCTACAATCCGCGCGACGCCGAGCCGCGCTGGCAGAAATACTGGGCCGATGCCCGTTGCTTCGAAGCCCGTGAGGATACATCGCGGCCCAAGTATTATGTGCTGGAGATGTTCCCCTATCCGTCGGGACGCATTCACATGGGCCATGTGCGCAATTACACCATGGGCGATGTCATCGCCCGCTTCCGCCGGGCCATGGGCTACAACGTCCTGCATCCGATGGGCTGGGATGCCTTTGGCATGCCCGCCGAGAACGCCGCCATGGAGCGCGGTGTTCATCCGCGGGGCTGGACCTACGAGAATATCGCGGCGATGCGGGCGCAGCTCAAGAACATGGGACTGTCGCTTGACTGGAGCCGCGAGATCGCCACCTGCGATCCCTCCTACTACCGCCACGAACAGGCAATGTTCATCGATTTCATGAAGGCGGGCCTCGTCGAACGCAAGGTGTCGATGGTCAACTGGGACCCGGTCGACAATACCGTGCTGGCCAACGAGCAGGTGATCGACGGGCGCGGCTGGCGCTCGGGCGCACTGGTCGAGAAGCGCGAGCTGGCCCAGTGGTTCCTGAAGATCACTGCTTACTCAGAAGAACTGCTGGCGGCGCTGGATGGTCTCAACAATTGGCCGGAGAAAGTCCGGCTGATGCAGAAGAACTGGATCGGCCGCTCGGAGGGCATGCGCTTTTCGTTTGAGCTGGAAGACTATTATGGCCGCCTCGTCGATACCAAGCTCACTGTTTATACGACGCGCCATGACACGATCTTCGGCGCCAGCTTTTGCGCTATCGCAGTTGATCACGAACTGGCGCGCCTGCTGTCGGAAAGCAATGAAGACCTGGCCGAATTCCGCCGTGAGGCGGCAGCCCTTGGCACCAGTGAGGAAACCATCGAGCGCGCCGAAAAGAAGGGTTGCCCGACGGGTCTCTATGCACGCCATCCGTTCCGCGCCGGCGTGCGGCTGCCGGTCTATGCCGCCAATTTCGTGCTGATGGGTTATGGCGAAGGCGCCATCTTCGGCTGCCCGGCCCACGACCAGCGCGACCTCGACTTTGCGCGCAAATATGATCTGCCCGTATTGCCGGTGGTGGCGCCGCGCGGTACCGATCCCAAGAGTTTTGTGATCGGTGCTGAACCCTTCCTCGAAAAGGAAGGCGACAACACGGTGCTGATCAATTCCGATTTCCTCGATGGCATGAGCGTTCCGCAAGCCAAGGATGAGATCGCCCGGCGCATGGAAGCGTCAGGCATCGGCGAGCGCAAAGTAAACTTCCGCCTGCGCGACTGGGGCGTGTCGCGCCAGCGCTATTGGGGTTGCCCCATTCCGGTGATCCATTGCGCCGCCTGCGGCATCGTACCCGTGCCCAAGCAGCAGTTGCCAGTGGTGCTGCCCGAGGATGCGACCTTCGACAAGCCCGGCAATCCGCTGGAGCATCATCCGACATGGAAGCACGTCGATTGCCCGGCTTGTGGAAACCCCGCCCGACGCGAGACAGATACTTTTGACACCTTCATCGACTCGTCGTGGTATTTCGCGCGCTTCTGTTCGCCGCTCGCCAATGAGCCGGTGGCGCAGCAGGCCGCCAATTACTGGATGCCGGTCGACCAGTATATCGGCGGTGTCGAACATGCCATCCTGCATCTGCTCTATTCGCGCTTCTATGCCCGCGCCATGCAACTGACCGGGCATCTCAATTTCAAGGAACCCTTCGACAGCCTGTTCACGCAAGGCATGGTCATCCACGAAACCTTCCGTACACGGACGGGTGAATGGGTGCTGCCCGCCGATGCCGTGCAGCAGCACGGTCAGTGGGTGCATGCCGCCACCGGTGAGGCGCTGGACGTCGGCGGCGTCGAGAAGATGTCGAAGTCGAAGAAGAACGTCGTCGATCCCGACGAGATCATCGCCCGCTATGGCGCCGACACGGCGCGCTGGTTCATGCTGTCGGATACGCCGCCCGAACGCGACATCGAATGGACGGAAGCCGGTGCCGAGGGCGCCTACCGCTTCGTGCAGCGCATCTGGCGCCTGGTGCATGAGGCTGTCGAAGCCACCGGCGGCGGTAATGCGGCTGCGGCCCTCGACCTGCGGCGGGCGGCGCACCGCGCGGCACAGGCGGTGACGGATGATCTGGGCGCGCTGCGCTTCAACCGGGCCATTGCCCGCATCTATGAGCTGTCCAATGCGATGAGTACCGCGCTCACCGCCAAGGCTGAGCCTGCCGCCGTCCGCGAGGCGGCGGAATTCCTGGTGCTGATGGCGGCACCGATGATGCCGCACCTCGCCGAGGAATGCTGGCAGGCGCTGGGCCACACAGCAGCGGTCGTCGATACACCATGGCCGAAGGCTGATCCGGCCCTGCTGGCGGATAATTCGGTGACCATCGCGGTGCAGGTGAACGGCAAGCGCCGCGACGAAATGACCATCGCCAAAGGCACGCCGGCCAAGGAGGTCGAAGCGAAAGCGCTGGCTCTGGCAGGCGTCATCCGGGCGCTGGAGGGCAAGCCGGTGAAGAAAGTGATTGTGGTTCCCGACCGTATTGCCAATATTGTGGTGTGATGATCCGCCAACGCGCCATCGATCTTGCTCTCTGCGCCAGCCTCGCGGCAGGCCTGCTGGGCGGCTGCGGCTACCATCCGCTTTACGGCTCTTCGGCAGAGACGGCGGGCGTGGCCGCCATCATGTCTTCAGTCGCCATTCCGGAGGCCGATACACGGGTCGGCCAGATCGTCCGTAACGACCTGATTTCGGGCATGCGGCCGGGCAATGGTGGAGCGCCTGAGCGCTACACTCTGGCGCTGGTGCCCACTCTTAAATCCACTGATGTGATTGCCCTCCCGCAGCCCGCGACGACGCGGCAATCGGTCAATCTGGTGGTCAGCTATGAACTGACCGACCGCCAGAGCGGCAGCATCGTCAGCAAAGGCAAGACCTTCTCGCAGGTCTCCTTCGATGTGATACGCCAGCCCTTTGCCGACAAGCAGGCCCAGGACGACGCCACCGCACGCGCCGCTCATGAGGTGAGCAGCGATATCCGCACCAGGCTGGCGGCCTATTTCTCCACGCAACAATGACGGTGATGAAGGCCCAGGGCCTTGAGGCCTATTTGCGCCGTCCCGATCCGGCGGTCGCCGTCGTGCTGATCTATGGCGAGGAGGCCGAAGCGGTGCGCGATCTGGCGGGCCGTGCCGTAACGCGCATTGCCGGAAGCCTCGATGATCCCTTCGCGGTGGCCAAGCTCGACGAGCAGGATCTGGCGTCTGATCCGGCCCGGCTCGTCGATGAGGTTCAATCCATGTCCATGCTGGGCGGCAATCGCGCCGTCTGGGTCAAGGGCGCTGATCAGGCTTTCCTCAAGGCGCTGGCCCCCATTCTCGATGGCACGGTGAGCGGCAATGTCATCGTCGCCGAAGCCGGTATTCTGTCGAACAAGTCGGGCCTCAGGCCAGCTTTGGAGAAAAGCCCGCGGGCCATCATCGTGCCACTCTATGAGGCAGATGATGGCGACATCGCCGCAGGCCTCGACCAGGCGCTGGGGCGTTCGGGACTGAAAATCGCGCAGGACGCCAAATTCCGCTTTGCCGAACTGGTGGGCTCGTCGCGGGCGCTGTTGCAGCGCGAGGTGGAAAAGCTCAGTGCCTATTGCCTTGGCCAGCAGCAGGTGAGCCTTGCGGATGTCGAAGCAGTTTGCGGCAATGGCGCAGAATTCGATCCCGACGATCTCGTTGATGCGACATTCTCCGGCGATCTGGCCGCAGTGGACCGCCGCTTTCAAGCGCTGGTGCAATCCGGCAGCGATGCCGGGCGTCTGCTCATTGCCGCCCATGGTCACGCGCTGCGGCTTCAGGATTTCAAGATGGCAATTGAAAAGGGCGGGCGTGCCGAAATGCTGCTGAAGCAGGCGCGGCCGCCGGTGTTCTTCAAGCGCCACAAAGCGGTTCTGTCGCAGCTTGGCATATGGAACTTCTCGGCTTTGCTGGCGGCGGCCTCCACCCTTGCTGGTGCCATCCTGCAAACCCGCCAGAATGCCGTGCTCGCCGAGGCGATTGCCAGCCGGGTGCTGATCTCGGTGGCGCGCAATGCGCGGGCCTTGCAGGCCGGACAGAACTGAGAAGAGTGGGGAGACGGCCGAGGGGGCTAAGAGGCCGCCTCCCCTGAATGAACGCTTTACCGGTCTTTTGAAACGGCCCCGCGCTCAACTCGTGGGCTGAATGTGCGGCGGATTGCGCTCTGGCGATGTGACTTTGGTCACTGTTGCGGTATTATTCCTGTCTTGCGCAAGCTTGCTGGCTGAGTATGCCGCTGTGACGGAAGACGGCCGGCATTGTGGTGAAACCCAACACGCGACGAAAACTCTCGGACTTTGCCCTCAACGCGCTGGCCTTCATGCTGGCCGGAGGGTGCAGCTTCTTTGCCGGTTACATGATCCTGAGGCTGCAGGGCATGGACAATCCGCCAGCCGACATGGGGTTGTATTTTCCGCCGGCCAAAAAGAAAATCATCACCGACGACGCGGTTCCCCTCGATCCCGGGATTACCAACAGCATTGACAGTCCGGGCGAAGCGGGGCCGGGCCGGGTCGAGCAACCCTATTCGAAAAACTCCCCGGTGCTTGGGCGCCGCCTGGTGGCGGTGATCGACGGCATCGCCTTCGTCGAGGTGACGCGCGTGACGGGCCGCGAAATAGTGGCACTGGGCGTAGGCTCGGACCTCCCCGGAGCGGGCGTGGTCGAACGGATCGATATGAATGATGGCCGCTGGCGCCTGGTGGCCGGGGGCACCACGCTGCTGGCTGTGGGGCGCTGAAGTCTAATAAAGCCCGCGCAGCAGGCGGTCGATGTAGTCACGCTCGAGGCGCGGCAGGCCGCTATCGCCGGCTTTGGAGCGCAGCATGTCGAGGATCTGGCGGGCCCGGCGCATGGCCAGTTCCGAAGGCAGCATGTTCTTGTCAGGCCCATAGCCATCATCATGGCTGGCCATCGGGCGGCCCAGGGGATCACGGTTGTCGCCGCGGGCCTCGCCGTGGCGGCCCTCGCTACCCTGCTGGCCCATACCCTGCTGCGCCAACTGCTTGGCCAGGCCCTTGGCGCCTTCGCGAAGCTTGGACATGGCATCGCCCTGCTGCTGCAAGGCGCCGTCGCGGTCCTCCTGGCGGAGCGAGCCGCCAGCGCCGCGCATGCTTTTTCCGGCGTCACCAAGCGAGGGCGGGCCTTCAAGACCGTTCCTGCCGAGTTCGCCCAGCATCCTTTCCAGCGACTGGGCCAGGCCGTCCTGTTCGCCAGCCAGGCCATCGGGAGTGCCCGCACCCTGGTTGCCCGGCTCCTGGCCATCCTGGGGCGAGAGTTCGCCATCGCCCTGCTGCGGCAGGCGCTGGGTCTGGTCCATGAGGCCCTGCTGCTTGCGCATCAGGTCTGAGAGTTCGTCGAGCATCTTGCCGACGGCTGAATCGCCCTGCGGCTGCATCTGCTCCGCACTCATGCCCGGCTGCAGGTTGCGCAGGATGTCCTCAAGTTGCGACAGCATCTGCTTGGCGGCATCGTTGGCGCCGCTCTCCGCCAGCTTTTCGATCATGTCGAGCATCTTCTTGAGATCCTCGGGCGTCACCATTTTGCCCTGTTGCTGGGGCTGGCCGCCCTGCGCCATGCGCTTTTTGGTCTCGTCGGCCAGCGATTGCAAATAGCGGTCCATGGCGCCGCGCAGCTTGTCCATCAATTCGGCGATGCGTTCGGGCGAGGCGCCTTCGGACAGCGCCCGCTCCAGCTCCTTGCGTATTGCTTCCAGTTCGGCCCTGGCATTGGCCATGGAGCCATCCTCGATGCCGGTGGCGATCTGCCAAAGCATCTGTACCGCCTGATCGACGTCGTCCTGGCTGGCCGCCGCCTTCAGCCGCGAGGTCACGGCGGCGATGGCGATCACCGGGCCGCTCGATTCAACCAGACCCTTGGGATAGGTGATGAGGGCTTCCAGCATCTGCTCGACCTGGCCCGAACTGTCGGGTTCGAGGATCAAGTTGCGGCGCTGCTCGATCAGGGCCTTGGCCAGCGGTTTGATGAACAGGCGCTCGGGAAGGCGGAAAGTCTTCTTCTCGCTGGTGGTGGCCTGGCCAGCGGCATCATTGGCGGTGAGCGTCAGCTCGACCATGAAGCCGGCCCAGGGATGCTCGGCGACGCTGGCGCTACTTTGGCCCTGCTCGTCGCGGCCATTGGCCTTGCGCAGGATGACCGGAAATTTCGGCGGGTCGTAAAGGAAAATGCCGTTTCCGGCAAAGCCCGTTCCACCGTCCTGTTCGTCGGCGAGCGAAATATCCGAGGTGATGGCGCTGACGCCGTAGTCGTCACTGGCTTTCCATTTGGCGGTCAGCGTGCCCGAGGCATCGCCGCTGGGCAATTCGCTGATGGCAATGGCTGGCGGCACGTCGGGAATGAGCGTCACGCGCCATTGCGCGATCAGTGAATTGCCGTCGGTGATGCGGGCCAGCAGTGGCCTTGTCAGTTTGGCTTCCGACTGGAAGATGCCATTCTCGGTCTTCGACTTTGCCACCACGTCCTTGAGTGCCGGACCGGCTTCACCGGTAGCGGTCGGCTCATGGAAGGTGATGACGGGACTGCCGCCATTGCTGATGCGCAGCGCCAGCGTGGAATTCTCGGGCACGGCAATCTCGGGCTCGGTCTTCAGCCGCTCGATCATGGCGGGACTGGTGAGCAGCAGCGGCGGCTTGGCCGTATAGGCCGGTGGCTTGAGCCAGGCATCGATGACCAGCGGTGCCGCCTGGATGGCGGGGGCCACTTTGAGTGATTGCGCAAGATTGCCGCGCAGATCGCCAGGGCCGAGCAGCAGGCTTGCCACCAGTGCCAATCCAACCGGCAGGCGCAACGCGGTGGCATCGAGATCGCGCCACACGGACCGGGGTGCCCCGGCGCGCGCGTCCTTCATCTGCTGCAACTGGCGCAGCTTGTGCTCTTCCCAGATCGCCTGTTGCGGGCCATCGCCCGCCTCCCCGGCCAAGCTGTCGTCGAGGCCGGAGACTGGCCGGTGGGCAAGGCCGGAGCGGCTTTCGATGCGCCGCATCGCCTCGAAACGGCTGGGCCATGCGACATGGCGAAGTGCAAACAGCGACCACAGGAAGCCAAGCCCTGAGCCGCCCAGCACGGCAAAGCGCATCTGGTCCGGCAGCAGCGGCAGAACGCCGCCCATGACCAGTGCCGCGAAACTTCCGGCAATGAGCACTGGCCAGAGCAGCGCGGCCCACAGGCGTTCGAATCCCAGGCCCCAAGTGGCGAGGGCGATCTTGCTGTCGATATGGCGGCGTGTTGTGTCGGGCATCATCGCCAGCATGCTAACACAGATGGGCCAAATTGTGCCCAGCCGAAAAGATCACGATTGTGACAGCGTTAAGCCTTGGTACGTTCCTGCCACGGCGCCAGTTGATCCAGTCCGATCAACTCCTCGTAGGTCTGGCGGGGCCGGACGAGTGCCCAGTGGCCGTCCTTCACCAGAACCTCCGGCACCAGCGGCCTGGTGTTGTAGGTCGAGGCCTGCACGGCGCCATAGGCGCCAGCCGTCATGGTGGCCATGAGGTCGCCCGCCACGAGAACCGGCAGGCGCCGGGACTTGGCTAAATAATCCCCCGATTCGCACACCGGGCCGACAATGTCGGCAGTCATCATGGCGCCGTCGACGGGTTCGGAAACCGGAATGATCTCGTGATGGGCGTCATAGAGCGTGGGGCGGATCAGGTCGTTCATCGCCGCATCCTGGATGACGAACTGCTTCTCGTCGCCATCCTTCACATAAACGACGCGCGACACCAGAATGCCGGCATTGCCTACGATCATGCGGCCCGGCTCCAGCACATATTTCAGGCCGAGGTGTCCAAGGGTGCGCTTGACCATGGCGGCATATTCGTCGGGGTGCGGCGGCACGTCATTGGTGCCGCGATAGGGCACACCCAGGCCGCCACCCAGATCGAGATGGCGGATGTTGTGGCCCTGGGCTTTCAGCGTCAGCGCCAGTTCGCCCATCAGCCGGAAGGCCTTCTCAAAAGGTTCAAGCTCGGTGATCTGGCTGCCGATGTGCATGTCGATGCCCGCCACATCGATGCCTGAGAGTTCGGCGGCGCGGGCATAGACTTGCGGCGCCCGCTTCCAGGAAATGCCGAATTTGTCCTCGGCCTTGCCGGTCGAAATCTTGTGGTGGGTCTTGGCGTCGACGTCGGGGTTGACGCGCAGCGACACGGTGGCGCGCTGGCCGGTGCGCAGGGCCAAACCTGAGATCAGTTCAAGCTCGGGCTCGGATTCGACGTTGAAGCAGGCGATGCCCTCTTTCAGCGCGAGGGCGATTTCACGCGCCGTCTTGCCGATGCCGGAAAACACGATCTTGCGAGCCGCAACGCCAGCCGCCAGGGCGCGGCGCAATTCGCCTTCCGAGACCACATCCATGCCAGCCCCCAGTTCGGCCATGGTGCGGATCACCGCCTGGTTGGAATTGGCCTTCATGGCATAGCAGATCTGGTGATCGGTTCCGGCGAAGGCCTCGTGCATCACCTTGTAGTGGCGCTCCAGCGTGGCGCTCGAATAGCAATAGAAGGGTGTGCCCACGTCATCGGCGAGGGTTTTCAGGTTCACGTCCTCGGCATGGAGAACGCCATCGCGGTAGGCGAAATGATGCATGGCTATTGCGCCTGGGTGAACTTGGGCGGCGCCTCGGGATCACCGCGCACGCCACAGGCGGCAAGAGAAAGGGCCAGGGCTAACAATACGAGGAGCATTTTCATGGGGGCACCCTATCAGGACTTGAGCAGTTTCAGCCATCGCTTTGCTTCGCGCCTGACATTGGCGGGCGCCGTGCCGCCGAAGCTGGTACGCGAGGCGACCGAGCTTTCGACGGTGAGCACCTTGTAGACGTCCTTGGTGATGCGCGGTTCGACTGAGTGCATCAGCGCCAGTGAAAGTTCCGGCAGATCGCAGCCCTCGGTCTCGGCCAGCGCCACCAGGCTTCCGGTGATGTGATGGGCTTCGCGGAACGGGATCTTCAGTGTACGGACGAGCCAGTCGGCCAAGTCGGTCGCGGTGGAAAATCCGGAAGCCGCGGCCTTGCGCATCTCTTCCGCATTGGGAACCATATCCTTCACCATGCCAGTGGTGGCGGCAAGGGCCAGTGACAATGAGTCAAACGCGTCGAAGGCCGGTTCCTTGTCCTCCTGCATGTCCTTGGAATAGGTCAGCGGCAGGCCCTTCATGACGGTTAGCAAGGCGGTCAGCGCGCCGATGATGCGGCCGGGTTTGGCGCGTACCAGTTCGGCGGCATCGGGATTGCGCTTCTGCGGCATGATCGAGGAGCCGGTGGTGAACTTGTCGGAGAGTTTCACAAAGCGGAACTGGGCGGTTGACCAGATGACGATTTCCTCGGCCAGCCTTGACATGTGGATGGCGCAAATGGCGCAGGCCGAAAGCGTTTCAAGCACGAAATCGCGGTCAGCGACGCTATCGAGGGAATTGCGGGTGGGCCGGTCAAAGCCCAAGGCCTTGGCGGTGTCGTGGCGGTCGATGGCGAAGGAAGTTCCAGCCAATGCCGCGGCGCCCAGCGGGTTTTCGTTCATGCGCTTCCTGGCATCGGCAAGCCTGGAGCGGTCGCGGGCCAGCATCTCGACATAGGCCAGGCAATGGTGGCCGAAAGTGACCGGCTGGGCCACCTGCAAATGGGTGAAGCCCGGCATGATGGTGGCGGCATGGGCCAGGGCCTTTTCGGCCAGCGCCCGCTGCAACTCCGCAAGCTGGCCGTCAAAATGATCGATGGTGTCGCGCACATAGAGGCGGAAATCGACGGCCACCTGGTCGTTGCGCGAGCGCGCCGTGTGCAGGCGTCCGGCGGCTGGGCCGATGATCTCCTTGAGGCGCGATTCAACATTCAGGTGGATGTCTTCCAGCGCGCGGGAAAATGTGAAGGTGCCGGCCTCGATCTCGGCTTGCACCTGGTCGAGGCCCTTGCTGATTTGAGCGGCATCGGCTTTCGAGATGATGCCCTGTTTCGCCAGCATTGCCGCGTGGGCCTTGGAGCCGGCGATGTCCTGTGCGAAGAGACGCCGGTCGAAGCCGATGGAGGCGTTGATTTCCTCCATGATCGCATCCGGCCCCGATTGAAAGCGCCCGCCCCACATCTTGTTGGTCATCGAAATTCCTTCTTCTTGTCCGAAAGCAGTTATCATGAATGAACAGAAAACATCCCGGAGCTTTCCCTTTGCGGTGGGGGGGCTCGTTCTGCTGGCTGCCGCGGCTGGCATTTACTGGTTCCAGGGTGAGGCGCGCAAGGCCGCACCGCCAGTGGTGGCCACGGCGAACGTGGGTGGCCCGGCCCAGGCCATCACCCGCGACATGGCGACCGGCGCCTTGGCTGCCTTTCTGGT
>JBKJQD010000093.1:0-5778 GCA_046594125.1 Aestuariivirga sp. | reverse complement strand
AGCAGAGCTGGAACATTTCGGTTGCCACCAGTGATGGCCTCGACCTGCAACTGAAGAAGGGCGGCACTGAACTGCACATCGACGGCAAGCTGGTGATCGCCGAACCGTCAGAGGAATACGAAGCGATCTACGCCCACTTCGCGGAACTTCTGAAAGCTCGTAGTTCACACATCGACCTGGCCCCCCTGCAACTGGTCAACGACTGCTTCATGCTCGGGCGGCGGGTGGATACGGAAGCATTCGTGTGACACGGTCAAGAATAGCCGCTGGCGGGCCAGCGGCTTCGATCCGCGTCCAGGTCATGGGGCCAATATCGTAGCCAAGCTGAATGTCGATCACTTCGGCGTTCGCGTCGGAAGCATCGCTGCGGCGGGCAAGCAGGCGCGACTTGAGCAAGGCTGGATCGCCATCGAGCCAGATGCCGGTGAAGCGCGCGCCGGTCTTCCGCGCAATCGATTCCGCAATGTTGCGTTCGCTTTCAAGGGCAAAGACGGCATCCAGCACAACCGAATGGCCAGCCCGCAGGGCCTGTTCAGCACGGAAGAATGCAGCTTGATAGACCTTCGCGGATTCGGCGCGGGAGTAGTGCGAGGCGGGAAGTTGGACGGTTTCCTCGACTCTGGCCAGAACCTTGCGCTCGATGTCGCTGCGAATGTGAAGGCCGCCGGGCGTAGGTCCGATATGGGGCGCCAGTGCGGCGCCTAGCGTCGATTTGCCAGTACCCGACAGGCCGCCCACACAAGTCAGCGTCGGCTTGGGCGGCTTGAGGAATGCCAGACTGGCGCGGAAATAATCGAGCGCGTCGCCGCGCGGCTTCAGCGATGCCTCGACGGTCAGTTCATGAACCAGATCGGCGGTCACCAGGGCGCGCACGCCCGCCCTTGTCGAAAGGAACATCGGCAGGGCCGCCAGCCCGGAAAGATCTTCGGCATCGCGGCGCAGGTGCAGGTAGTGATTGAACAGGATGTTGGCGGCCAGCGCCTCGCCATGCCGCAGCAGGTCCATCAACAGGAAGGCCAGATCGTACAGAACATCGCCGGTGGCGATCTTCTCGCTGAATTCGATGGCGTCGAACAGCACCGGCTGATTGTCGATAACCGCGATATTGCCGCAATGCATGTCACCGTGGCAGCGGCGCACCAAGCCCTCTTTTCCGCGGCGGTTGAGTAGCGTCTTCAGACGCGCCAGCGCATCTTCATAGAGCGCGTGAAATTCCAGCGTCTCGGCGGCCCTGAAGAGATCGGGCGAACCGGTGAAGGCTTGCGACAATTGACCGCCAAGCCCCGTCATGACGGCGAAACCTGGTGTGGCGCGGCGCGGCGCCTGATGGTGCGCTTGCGCCGCCATGGCCGCCAGCGCCCTAGCCATCCCGGGCGATATGCCGCCATGCGCGACCTGCCATGACAACAGTGCCTTGGCGGCGAAACGGTTCATGACCAGCACCGGCTCGCCCAGTTTGTCGATGACCGTCACATAAATGCCGGGCGCAAAGACGCGGTTAATCGCCAATTCTTTGGCGATCACGGCGCGGCGTTTTTCGATGCTGGAGAAATCAAGGTAGGGAAGCTTCACGTCCTTCTTGATCTTGTAGGCATGGGCGCCCACCAGAAACACATGCGCCGCATGGGTCTCCAAGTGCTCAACATTGGTACCCGGAAGCCCCCACGTCTCACCCTTCAAGAACAACGGATTGAACATGGCGCGGACAATGCCGCAACCTGCCGTTTCCGTCCTTGACCCTCGTCAAATGGTGGTGGTCAGCCGCGCCGCCGTTCGCGTTTCGCCGCACCTTCGGCGGCGGTGTCGATGCCCTTGGCCAGCACCGAGACCGGGCCTAGCCGCTGTTCGATCAGCTCCACCGTTGGGCGGCTGCCCTTGGTGTAGGTTTCCAGCGATTTGCGCATGGCGGCGAGGTGGTCCGGGCTGGTGCCGCAGCAGCCGCCGATGATCTTGGCTCCGGCGTCGAGCGCAATGCGGGCGTAGTCGGCCATCAGTTCGGGCGTGCCGGTGTAATGGATGTGGCCATCGGCATATTGCGGGATGCCGCAATTGCCCTTGGCAACCACGGCGGCATCGGGCCGCGCCTCGGTGATGCCGAGAACGGTGGCGATCAGTTCCGAGGCACCCACACCGCAATTGGCACCGATGGCCACGGGCTGGGTCGACAGCGAGGCGGCCAGCGCCCCGAAGGCCTTGGGCGTGATGCCCATCATGGTGCGGCCGTTGGTGTCGAAGCTCATGGTGGTGACAAGCGGCAGGCCCGCCTTGGCGGCGCCCTCGACGGCGGCGCGCAACTCTTCCTCGCCCGACATGGTCTCGATCCACAGAACGTCAACGCCGCCCTCCTTCAGGGCGTGGGCCTGTTCCTCGAAGGCGGCGACGCCATCCTCATGGGACATGGCGCCGACCGGCTGGAAGATTTCACCCGTCGGACCCATCGAGCCGCCGACATACACGGTCCGGCCCGCCACATCGGCTTCGGACCGGGCATTCTTGGCGGCTGCCATATTGATCTCGCGCACCTGATCTTGCGCGTTGTGCAGCTTGAGGCGGTGGCGGTTGCCGCCGAAGGTATTGGTCAGCACAATGTCGGCACCCGCCTCGATGAAGCGGCGATGCAGATCGCGCACCCGGTCCGGATGCTCGAAATTCCACATTTCCGGGGCATCGCCCGACTCAAGGCCCATCTGGAAATAATTGGTGCCGGTGGCGCCATCGGCGAGGAGCCACGGGCGTCTGGCAAGGGCTTCAGTGAAGGATGGGCGGGCCATGGGGAACCTTTCGGACTAGAATATAAAGAAGTCTTTATATGATTTTCAGGGGCCTTGCCAAGAGGCAAACGCCGGTTCCCATGTGAGAAGCGACACCGCATCATTCACCGGCCAGGATTTGGGGCGCTGGCCCGAAGCCTTCAAAGCCTCGAGACTGCCCGCCAGATCGGCAATGTCAGCGCGGCCCAGGCGGGGGCAACGGTGCTCGCCATTGCCGTCGGGCTGGCCGTGAGCGCAGAACAGCGGCGTATCAGCACCTAGTCCGGGCAGGAGCTTGCGGGCGGTGGATAGATATTCGGCAAGGTCAGCGCCCGGAATCTGGGCATAAAGGGGACCGGGATAGATGAAGTCGGCGGCGAAGAAGATGTCCGCCTCGCGGTCATGCAGCGAAATCGAGTCGGGCGAGTGGCCGGGCGTATGGATGATCTCCAGCTTCCGCCCGCCAAGATCAATCATTGTGCCGATGGCCAGCCACTGGCGCACTTGCAGCGGTGTCCAAACCATGCCTTCGCGGAATCCGCGGTAGAGATCATCGCTGGCGTGGAACCAGCCGTCCGTGTCGCAGGCGCGCAGCACCGGCAAATCGGCCATGGCGATATTGTCAAAGCGATGCAGATTACCGGTGTGATCGAAATGCATATGCGACGGCAATGCCATGACCGGCAGATTGGTCAGTTCACGGACGATCTTGGCAATGTCGCGCACGCCGGGACCGGTGTCGAAGAGCAGCGCCCGGCGCTCGCCGGTGATCAGGTAGTTCCAGTTGATCTGGTGAAAGCGCGGTTCGCCGATGGCGATGACGCCTGGCGCAACCTGCTCGATGGCGAACCAGTCGTCGAACCATGTCACGCCTTCAGCCAGCATCAGGCGGTACTCGCGCCATAGAACAGCGTCACCACATGTTGGGCCTCGGCGAAGAACAGCCAGCGTTCGACCACGGCGGCGGCAAGAGCGGCCACGGCGGCGGGAAAGGAAATGACCGGTGCGGCGAGTGACAAGAGCATCAGCACAATGGCCAGCGCCAGCAACACGAACACCAGATTGCGCAAGCGGGCGGCATGCTTGCGGGCCACGGCATAACCCATTTCCTTCTGGATATAATTCTCCGCCGTATGTGGCACTTCCCATTGCGACACTTGGCCGATGCGCCCGAGACCGGTGGCATTCTCCATCGTATGGGTTCGTGGCGCGGCGTCGACGGCCTTCCAGTAACAAAACTTCAGGAGCGCCACAAGCAGCAGCGCCGCGATGGTGAAGATCACCTGGAAGTTTTGGAAGCGGCCGAAGACCGTGGCGATGGCGGTCATCAGCGCCGAGCCGGTCGCCAGGCCAAAGGCCATATAAACCGGCGCGGTCAAGGGCTGGTGCCAGGCGCGGATGGTCTTCAGGGAGGCATAGATCATGGCGGTAGTATAAACGGTGACAGCACACAGGCCTGCGGTGAGCAGACCCAGAGGCCCGATCCAGCGCGGCGCATCGGCGAGACCCGACCAGACAAGACCAAAGCCCAATGCTGGAACATAAGTAGCGACAGCGGCCACACCCTCGCGCGACAACCATGAGGAGCGCCATTGCGACAGCGCCCGCCAGGCGCGTTCCGGGTGGCCCAGATGAAACGTCGAAGAGAGCAAACCGATGGTGATCAGTGCCAGCGCGATGAACACCGCCGCCAGCGCGAAAGCCATCGACGATGCAAGGCCGTGATTGAAACCGACGAGACCAAGAAGTGCCAGAAGCCCATAGCCAGCGCCTGAGGCGGTGGTGAAGAGAATGACGGAATAGGCGGGATGCATGGTCAGCCTTCGAGCCTGCCAGAGTAATCAATGGTATCAGCGCGCGCCCCTTGTGCCTTGCCGCTTAGCAGCCTGTCGGCCCATGAGAAGAGCTTGTCAAAGGCCGAGCCGTCGCCCTTGGGCAATTCCACGAGCTTGGAGGTTCCGGCATCACGCCGGGCGCGCGGCGGCAAATATTTGTTCACCGGCTTGTAGCCCATTTCGGGCAACAGGTCGTAACCTTCACGGGCTTTCACCAATTGCGAGACGGCGGAGTTTTCATCACCGAGATCACCGAAGTGCCTCGCACCCGTCGGGCAAGCGCTCACACAAGCCGGCTGGCGGTCCTCGGGTTCGAGATGCTCGTTATAGATGCGGTCGACGCAGAGCGTACATTTCTTCATGACGCCATGGCTCTCGTCATATTCGCGCGCGCCATAGGGGCAGGCCCAGGAACACAGCTTGCAGCCGATGCAGGTGTCGGGATTGACCAGCACGATGCCGTCCTCGGCGCGCTTGTAGGAGGCGCCCGTCGGGCAGACAGTGACGCAGGCCGGCGTCTCGCAATGCAGGCAAGAGCGCGGAAAATGCACGATGCGCGACTGCTCGTGGCCCTGCTCGGTCACCTCATAGCCATGAATACGGTTGAGCCACACGCCGGACGGATCGGCGCTGTAGGGTTTGGTATCAGTCAGCGGTGCGGAGTAGCCTTGCGTGTTCCATTCCTTGCATGAGGTGGCGCAGGCCTGACAGCCGACACAGGTGTCGAGGTCGATGACGAGGCCGAGCTTCTTTGCGGATGGCGGCGGCAGCGAGGTCATTTCGCCCTCCGGAGTTTTTTCAGTGGCGGAAATTGTGGTGCGCTTTCCGCAGACTGGTCGGCAGCCCTTTCGATCCGCACACGCAGATCATACCAGGCCGCTTGGCCGGTGATGGGATCACTGTTGGAATAGCGGTAACCGCCTTCGCGCTCCGGCAGAAGTTCCGAGATTAGATGATTGAGAAGGAATCCCTTCTTCGACTCCGGTGCATCCTTGGCAAGGCCCCACGAACCTGAACGCTTGCCGATGGCATTCCATGTCCACACGGTATCGGGGTTCACACCATCCATCAGCTTCGCCTGCCCTTTGATTTTGCCATGATGCGAGGTGACGGTGACCCAATCGCCCTCTTCTATTCCAAGGTCCGCGGCGCGCTGCCTGGCCATGTAGAGCCAGTTGCGGCCAAGGATCTGG
>JBKJQD010000082.1:0-10194 GCA_046594125.1 Aestuariivirga sp. | reverse complement strand
ATGAACCCCGGCCTTCGCCGGGGCAGGCTCTTCCGGCCTTCGCATGCCACTGCGTCTGCGACATCCTCGAAGCCAAATGGACCGCCGCCCGAACGGCAAAGGGATCGAGAGCCCGCTTCTTCGAACACCTCAGAACCCTCTCCGCCTACATCGTCTTCCCCAGCCGGGCCGTCTTCCTCGAAACCCTCATCGCATCAAAGCCCCCACCCGCCCTGCAAAACCAAGGGCAGGCCTGAATTCATGAGCTGCCATGGTATTTGGAATTGCTGGCCGCCTCTCAGACCTTCGGCTTTGATTTCTTTTTCAAATGATGGGTTAGAGCGAGCGCAATACAATGACGAAGCTCCTGTGTCGGCAAGGTTGAGGTTGCGGATATGATGATGCTCCGCTTGCCTTCGAAGGTGAGCTTGGCGCCATAAAGTTCGCGGAAATTTTCCACCAATCCAGACTGGCAATGGAAAAACATCGCGTAGTGACCGGGCTTGCCCTTGACGGCGTCGATCCTGATGGTACTGCCGCTGCCGGTTTCGGGGGTGAGATAGCTTGCCTGTCCCCAGCGCAAGGCTTCCTTGATGCGGCCAACGCCGGGTGTCGAGGATGCCACGTCGAAGATCAGGCGGCGGAGTTGCATGAGCCGCAATCTCAACGGTGTGGCATATGTTTCAAACACGGCTTCCACGTCCCGGTTCTGGAATTCAGGCCGTGGCATCGCCGAACTCCGGATAGAATTCGGCTTTCATGCGCGCTACATAGGCCACGATATTGGGCTTGGTCTCGATGTAACGGCGGATGCTTGAGTCGAAGAGCGGACACAGCGCGCCGAGAATGAATGAAAACAGCGTGGCGTCGGCGCCGCATGGGCGATCGCCGAGCAGATAATTGTTGCCGCCGAGGATCCCAGCGATGGCATCAACATCGCCTTGACCGAGGAATAGCCGTTCTGCATCGGTATGGCGGCCGAGGCCTTGGGCATGGAGCGCCTTGACAACCATTCTGCGGACAAGCCGGCGCACCAGGGGCCGGATTGGAGCGGGCGCCTTCAAAAAGAACTGCCGCGGGCCCCTCTCGAAATTTGCATCGACGGCCCACCGGTCATGGACCATAAGCCAATAGAAATGCTCTTCCAGCATACGCTCGACCGACCATGCGACGGCCAGGTCACGAGCGCCATATCCGCCATTGAAATCAATGCGGTATTTGGTTTCCATGTGATGGCGGATGAAGGTTGAATCGCCCAAGATCAAGCCATCGTCCACGATATAGGGCACCTTGCCCTTGGGGGCCTTGCTGCGGCTCATTTCGGCATTGCGGTAGTCGATTTTCGCCAGCTTCAGCAGCATTTCGGCTTTGGAGACAAAGGGGCTGGGGTCAGGCAGGCCGAAGTAGGATGTGGCGCCGTAAAGTGTGATCATTGCGTTTCTCCTCCGGACTGATCCTTACAGCCAGGCTGCTGACAGCATGCTGTCAGCAGTGCTAGCCT
This sequence comes from Aestuariivirga sp., assembly GCA_046594125.1. Taxonomy (GTDB): domain Bacteria; phylum Pseudomonadota; class Alphaproteobacteria; order Rhizobiales; family Aestuariivirgaceae; genus Aestuariivirga. The sequence continues at coordinate 8,714 of JBKJQD010000082.1, read as the reverse complement.
ATTTGAAGTCATGCGCCGCGCCGAACGACTTTTGCAGATGCTCCAGATCCTCCGCCGTCACCGCAGGCCGGTGACCGGGGAAACGATTTCACGCGAACTCGAGGTTTCGCTGCGCACCGTCTACCGCGACATCGCGGCGCTGATCGCCGGCCGGGTGCCGATCCGCGGCGAGGCGGGCGTCGGATATGTGCTGGGCGAGGGCTTTGACCTGCCACCGCTGATGTTCACGCCCGACGAACTGGAAGCCGTAATGCTGGGCTTGCGCTGGGTGGCGCGGCGCGGCGATACCGACTTGTCGCGGGCGGCGCAGGACACGGTGGCCAAAATCGGCGCCGTGTTGCCGGAGCGGCTGAAGACCTTCCTGTTCGGCGGCACTGCTGGTGCCGCCGCATTTCCGGCTGGTGGCCGATCAGGTCGACGTGTCACTGCTACGCACGGCGATCCGCGAAGGCCGCAAGGTGGCCATCACCTACCGCAGCGAGGACGGACGCGAGACGGGGCGGGTGATCTGGCCCATTGCGGTCGCCTATTTCGATGCCCAGCGGCTCATCATCGGCTGGTGCGAATTGCGCCAGGCCTTCCGCTCGTTCCGCACCGACCGCATGCTGACCATGGCGGTAAACGATGAAAGATACCCGGCGCGGCGGAAAGTCTTGCTCAAGCAATGGCAGGACGAAACGCGTGCGCGCGAGGGCATGCTTCAGGTTGATGTCTTCGCCTGAAGCTGGCGGGCGATCAGCGCCAGGGCTTGCGGGTAAATGCGGTGCTCTTCTTTCAGAACACGGGCCGAGAGTGTGTCAGGCGTATCGCTGGTGAGGACGGGAACTTCAGCTTGCAGGATGACCGGTCCGGCGTCGAGTCCGGCGGTGACGTGATGCACCGAGCAGCCGTGGGTTTTCGCACCATCGGCAAGGGCGCGCTCATGGGTGTTCAGGCCCTTGTAGGCGGGAAGCAGCGAGGGATGAATGTTCAACATCCGGCCTTCCCAGCCGGATGTGAACCGCGCCGTCAGAATACGCATGAAGCCAGCCAAGGCGATGATGTCTACGCGCTTGCTCCTCAGGTAACTATCGAGTGCCCGTTCGAATGCTTCTCGGCTGGCAAAGGCTTTGTGATCGATCACTTTCGATTCTATGCCGTTGGCGCTGGCGAAATCGAGGCCCGCTGCATCGGCGCGGTTTGATACCACGCAGACGATTTCGGCGGGATAGCCGGGGGCGCGTGCCGCTTCGACCAGCGCCATCATGTTGGAGCCCCGGCCGGAGACAAGCACGCCGACACGGACTTTGTTCATCGGACTTGCAGGCTGCCCGACAGTGCCACCTGTGCCTCGGACTTCTGGCGCTTGCGGATGCTGCCAAGCGTCACCACGGTTTCGCCGGAGCGCTTGAGGCTGGCCTGGACCTGCTTCACGTCTTTCGCGGCTACAACCACGATCATGCCGATGCCGCAGTTGAAGGTGCGCAGCATTTCGCGTTCGGCCACGCCGCCCACATCTTGCAACCACTTGAAGACGGCCAAGTAGGGCACGGCATCGAGATCAATAGCGGCAACGGCGGTTTTCGGCAGCACGCGCGGAATATTCTCGATGAAGCCGCCGCCGGTGATATGGGCCAACGCCTTGATGGCGCTGGTGGCCTTCATGGCTTTGAGCAAGGGCTTCACATAGATGCGGGTAGGGGTGAGCAGCGCCTCGGCTAGCGTCTGGTCTGTGGCGAAGGGGGCAGGTTCGTCATAGGAAAGCCCGCTCATCCCGGCCAGCTTGCGCACCAGCGAATAGCCATTGGAATGGGGGCCGCTGGAGGCGAGGCCGAGGATCACATCGCCTGGCCCCACATCCTTGCGCGGCAGAAGCTTCTGGCGCTCGGCGGCACCCACGGCAAAGCCCGCGAGGTCATAATCCTTGCCGTGATACATGCCGGGCATTTCGGCTGTCTCGCCGCCGATCAGGGCACAGCCCGCCTGCTTGCAGCCATCGGCGATACCGGCGATCACGTCTCGCGCCGTAGCGACGTCGAGCTTGCCGGTGGCAAAGTAGTCGAGGAAGAACAGCGGCTCGGCACCCTGAACCACCAGATCATTGACCGACATGGCAACGAGATCGATGCCGACGCCATGGTGGCGCCCGGTCTCGATGGCGATCCGCAGTTTGGTGCCGACGCCGTCGTTGGCGGCGACAAGCACCGGGTCCTTGAAACCGCAGGCCTTGAGATCGAACAATCCGCCAAAGCCGCCAAGGGCCGAATCGGTGCCCTTGCGGCGCGTGGCGCGCGCCAATGGCTTGATCGCTTCGACCAGGGCATTGCCCGCCGAGATATCGACGCCGGCATCGGCATAACTCACGCCATTGCCTTGTGCTTGTTTCGCGCTGCCCATGCCGCTAGTTTGCCTCAATTGTCTGTGATGCCGCTTCAGGGCTGCATAGCCCGAAGCGCTTTCGGAATAAAGCGTGCCGGTAATCCCGGCGGCAGCTTGTGGAAACCGGGGATCGGCTGACTTGAGTTTTGGAACGATAGTGCTGCGCGGACCGGGCCGCCTTGTGGTGGCCCTGGTGATCGCCTTGCCGCTGCAGGTAACGGCTGGTCTGGCGGGCGGGCCGGTGGAAACCAGCGTGTTCGCCGTGCAGGGTGTCGACGCCGACGTCACCAGCACCGATGCCGCCGCCGCCAGGAACCAGGCCCTCATGGACGTTCAGGTCAAGGCCTTCTTCGTCCTGACCGGGCGGCTTGGCTCGCCGCAACTGGCCCAGGAATTGGCTGCCAAGCTGAAGCCCGAAGACATCGCACCCTATCTCAAGTCGCTGTCGATCGAGCAGGAGACATCGGCGCCGGGCCGTTACATCGGCAAGTTCACGGTGCGCTTCCTGCCCTCCAAGATGCAGAAGTTTCTGGCGGGTTATGGCATCAACGTCCCCGCCGAGCAGGCCAAACCGGTGGTCGTCCTGCCAGTGTGGCGCGGCGCCGACGCCAACCAGATGTGGGAAGACAACCCGTGGCGCAAGGCGTGGCTCGATCTCCATGGCGAGCAGGGGCTGGTGCCGATCATCATTCCGCTGGGCGATATCGAGGACACCGAAACGCTGACCGTCGAAGACGCGCTGCACAATGATCCGATCAAGATCGAAGCCATCCGGCGGCGCTATGATGCGCCAAGCATCGTGGTGGCGCAGGCCGAACCGGTGGAGGGCGGAATTCACGTGTATATTGAAGGCGACACACTGCTCGGCAAGTTAAACTTCAACAAGATCTACAAGAGTGCTGACGGGGCACTGGAACCCGCCGCGGCCGCCGCCGTGCAGAAATTCCAGGTGGTGTTGCATGAAGCCTACAAGCAGGTGGCGGCGCGGCAGGCCGCCGCTGCTGCCGCAGCCGAGGCGGAAAAGGATCCCAACACCGCGCATTCGGTGTCGGTCTCGGTGCCGTTTTCGAGCCCGACGGAATGGAACCGCATCCGGTCTCGCATCCTGGCAACACCTAACGTGACCGCTGTCGACGTCTCGACACTGTCGGTGGAAGGTGCGGTGATCCGCCTCGTCTATACCAACTCGATGCCCAAGCTGCAGGGCAACATGCAGCGCATTGGCCTCAATCTCAGCCAGTTTGGCCAATCCTGGGTCATCCAGCCCCTGTGATGGCGCCATGAACCTGCCAAACACCATCACCATCGGACGGCTCCTGCTGGTGCCGCTTACCGTGTGGCTGATCATCTCGGAAGCCTATGGCGCCGCTTTTGCGGCTTTCATGGTGGCCGGTATCAGCGATGGTGTCGATGGCTATCTGGCGCGGCGCCTGAACCAGCGCAGCGAACTGGGCGCTTATCTCGATCCGGTGGCCGACAAGGCCTTGCTGGTCTCGGTCTATGTCACACTGGGACTGGCGAAGGACATTCCAGCCTGGCTGGTGATCATGGTGGTATCACGCGACCTGCTGATCGTCGGCGGCATGATCCTCGCCTGGGTGCTGGGCAAGCCGATCACGGTCAAACCGCTGATGGTGAGCAAGGTCAATACGGCGGCGCAGATTATCATGGCGGTGCTGGTGCTGGGGGCTGCGGCCCTGCACCAGGATTTTGGCTGGTTGACAACAATAGGCTCTCTGCTGGTGGGTGGATTGACGCTGGCTTCAGGTGCTGCCTACCTTCTGACATGGGTCCGGCATATGGCAAGTGGGGAGAACCAGGCATCATGAAGTTGCAAGGCCAGGTTCTGGTTTGGGTGGCGGCACTGGGCGGGCTGATCGTGTTCCTGTGGCTGCTTAACGCCATCCTGCTGCCGTTCATCGCCGGGCTGGTGCTGGCCTATTTTCTCGATCCGGTGGCCGACGCACTGGAGCGGCTCGGCCTGCCACGGCTGGCGGCGACCCTGGTCATCCTGCTGGCGGCGATTTTCACGCTGGCCCTGGTGGCGATCATCCTGGTGCCGATCTTTGGCGAACAGCTGCGCATTTTCGCTGGCGAATTGCCAAGCCTGATCCAGATCCTGGTGACGCGCTTCAACGAGGCGGCACCGGCTTGGCTGAAGGAGGCTGTGGCCAAGTCGGGTGCCGACGTGCAGGGCTCGATGACCGATATTGCCGGCAAGGCGGCGGGTTGGATCGTCACACTGGTGTCGTCGCTGCTGACCGGCGGCATGGCGCTGGTCAATCTGGTGTCACTGATGGTGGTGACACCGATCGTTGCTTTCTATCTGCTCGAGGACTGGGACCTGATCGTCGCCAAGGTGGATAGCTGGCTGCCGCGCGAGCATGTTGAGACGCTGCGGGGTCTCGCCCGCGACATCGACGGCGCGCTGGCGGGGTTCATCCGCGGGCAAGGCAGCGTCTGCCTGCTGCTGGGGGCCTTCTACGCCATTGCGCTGTCGCTGGTGGGACTGAAGTTCGGCATGGCGATTGGCTTGGTGGCGGGCTTTCTCACCTTCATTCCCTATGCCGGTGCGCTGATCGGCGGGGTGCTGGCCATCGGCGTGGCGCTGGTGACCTTTTGGCCCGACTTCACCTCGATCATCACGGTTGCGGCGATCTTCGCCGTGGGGCAGTTTCTGGAGGGCAATTTCCTGTCGCCGAAGCTGGTGGGAAAAAGTATCGGACTGCATCCGGTGTGGCTGATGTTCGCGCTGTTTGCCTTTGGTTATCTGTTCGGCTTTGTCGGGCTGATCCTGGCGGTGCCGCTGGCCGCGGCGGCGGGCGTGCTGGGGCGCTTCGGATTGCGCCACTACCTCAACAGCAGGCTCTATCTCGGCTTTGAACCCGAAGTGCCGGTGACCGCGCTTCCGCCCAAGCGGAAAAGGCGCCCATGAAAGTGGCCAGGGGGCGGCAGATGGTCCTCGACCTGCCGCACCGCACAGCACAGGGCCGCGACGATTTCCTCGTGACCCAGTCCAACCGTGCCGCCGTGGAGGTCATCGACCGCTATCCGGACTGGCCAACTTACGCCATGGCGATCAGCGGTCCTGCCGGATCGGGAAAGAGCCATCTACTCGAAGTCTGGCGGCGGATGTCGGGCGCCAATCTGGTGCAGGCAAAGGCGATTTCCGAAGGGGCTGTCCCGGCCCTGATGGCCAAGGGTGCCCTGGCCATTGACAATGCGCCGGGAGACGGGCTTGACGAGCGCGGCCTGTTTCACCTTTTGAACGTGGCGCGGCAGTCAGGCGGGCGGGTGCTGATTGCCAGCGGCATGGCACCAGTAGCCTGGCGCATTGGGCTGCCCGATCTCGCCTCGCGCCTCAAGGCTTTGCCGGTTGCCGAACTGGGGCCGCCCGACGACGATCTGCTGCGCGGCGTATTGGTCAAGCATTTCGCCGACCGGCAACTGGCGGTCGATGCCACGGTCATATCCTATCTGCTGGTGCGCATGCCGCGCTCGCTCGACGCGGCGCGGAGCTTGGTGGCGGCCATCGACCGGCAGGCGCTGGAGGAAAAGGCCGAGATCACCCGCAGCTTCGTGGCGCGCCTGCTGCAGGGCTACGAAGCACCAGAACTGTTCCGCGACGAGGACTGAATTCCCGCCAGCAGCGGGTTCACGGGATCGTCACGGATGCGTAATATTGGCCAAAGCCCGCCGCGCCCTGTAAGGTTTGCCCATGAACGACAATCCCGCCGCCAACACCGCCACCGTGGCACTCGACAGCCCGGCGCGTTTCATCAATCGCGAACTGTCGTGGCTCAGCTTCAACATGCGGGTGCTGGAGGAGGCGCGCAACCGCAGCCACCCGCTGCTCGAACGCCTGCGCTTCCTGTCGATATCCGGCAACAATCTCGATGAATTCTTCATGGTGCGGGTGGCAGGCCTCGTTGGCCAGATGCGCGAGAAGCTGCCGGAGGTGAGTGACGATGGCCGCACCCCCGCCGAACAGCTCGAACACATCCATCTTCCCGCCCAGGAGCTGATGGCGGAGCAGGACAGGCGCTGGCTGCAGCTCAAGTCCGAACTGGCCGCGAACGGCATCGCCATTGTCGACGGCGGCGATGCTGGTGCTAACGACAAGCAGTGGCTCGACCAGCGCTTCCTCGAACAAATCCTGCCGGTGGTCACCCCGATCGCCATCGACCCGGCACATCCATTTCCGTTCATTCCCAACCGCGGCTTCATCATCTGTCTCGAATTGAAGCGGCGCAAGGATGGCGGGCTGATGAATGCCCTGCTGCCAATTCCACAGCAGCTCGACCGCTTCGTGCGGTTGCCCGCCGCCGAGAGTGGCGGGCCGGTGCGCTTCATGTCACTGGAAAATATGCTGTCGTTCTTCATTCCGCGGTTGTTCCCCGGCTATGACCTGCTGGGGCAGGGGCTGGTGCGCATCATCCGCGACAGCGATCTTGAGATCGAGGAAGAGGCCGAGGATCTGGTGCGGCTGTTCGAGAGCGCCATCAAGCGGCGGCGGCGCGGCTCGGTGATCCGCATGGAAGTCGATGCCGAATGCCCGCAGTCGCTGCGCGACTTCATCGCCGACCAGCTCGACGTGCAGAGCGATGTCATCGTCACCTGTGCCGGTCTGGTGGGCTATGCCGATACCAAGCAGCTGATCCTCGACGAGCGCCCCGATCTGAAGTTCAAGCCCTTCGTGGCGCGTTTCCCGGAACGCATCCGTGAGCACGGCGGCGACTGTTTCGCGGCGATCCGCCAGAAGGACATCGTGGTCCATCACCCCTATGAGTCTTTCGACGTGGTGGCGCAATTCGTTCTGCAAGCGGCCAATGACCCGGACGTGGTGGCGATCAAGCAGACGCTGTACCGGACGTCCAAGGACTCACCCATCGTCGCCGCCCTCGTCAAGGCGGCGGAAGCAGGCAAGTCGGTGATGGCGCTGATTGAGCTGAAAGCCCGTTTCGACGAGGAAGCCAACATCCAGTGGGCGCGCGATCTTGAGCGTGCCGGCGTGCAGGTGGTGTTTGGCTTCATCGAGCTGAAAACTCACGCCAAGGTTTCGATGGTGGTCAGACGCGAGAGCGGCATGATGCGCACCTACGTGCATTTCGGCACCGGCAACTATCATCCGATTACCGCAAAGGTTTACACCGACATTTCATTTTTCACGTCGGACCCTGCACTGGCGCGCGATGCCTCGCGGCTGTTCAATTTTATCACTGGCTATGCACAGCCGGAGGACCTTGAAAAGATCGCGCTGTCGCCGATCGATCTCAAAACACGGCTTCTCGAACATATAGACGAAGAGATTGCGCATGCGAAGGCCGGGCGCCCCGCGCAGATCTGGGCTAAGATGAATTCGGTAGTCGACCCCGGCATTATCGATGCGCTCTACACTGCCAGCCAGGCTGGCGTGCACATCGACCTCATCGTGCGCCGCATCTGCTGTCTGAGGCCAGGAGTTCCGGGCCTGTCGGAAAACATCCGTGTCAAGAGCATCATCGGACGTTTTCTCGAGCATTCGCGGATCGTGTGCTTTGGTGCCGGCAATGTGCTGCCGCATAACAAGGCGAAGGTCTACATCAGTTCCGCCGACTGGATGCAGCGGAACCTTCACCGCCGCGTGGAAACCCTGATTCCAATCGAGAATCCCACGGTTCACGACCAGATCCTCGACCAGATCATGATGGCAAATCTCATGGACAACCAGCAGAGCTGGGAGTTGCTGGCGGACGGCTCGTCGCGGCGCATTGCACCGGGACCTGATGAGGGACCGTTCAATGCACATGATTATTTCATGAATAACCCTTCGCTGTCTGGACGCGGACGCTCGCAGGCAGGTAATGTGCCACCTGAAATAATCGAGCGGCCAAAGAAAAAGGTCAAGGCGAAGAAGTGAGTTGGCATAACGGATTCCGCACCGAACCTCCGAAATACCGGCCTGTCGCCGTCGTCGACATCGGCTCAAATTCGGTTCGACTCGTTGTCTATGATGGATTGCGGCGCTCGCCTTACCCGATCTTTAATGAAAAAATTCTCTGTGGCCTTGGCCGTGGCGTTGCCACCAAGGGCAAACTCAGCGAAGAGGGCATGGTGCGGGCCTTTGCGGCGCTGAAGCGTTTCCGCGCGATTGCCCGGCAGATTGGCGCCAAGCATGTCTACGCGCTGGCAACGGCTGCGGCGCGCGAGGCCGTGAATGGCGAGCAGTTCATCGCCAAGGCTGAGAAGGCGTTGAGTGCGCACATCAGCGTGCTTACAGGCAAGGAAGAGGCACGCTATGCCGCCCTTGGGGTAATGGCTGGCATTCCGGAAGCCGACGGCATTGCGGGGGATCTGGGAGGCGGCTCGCTGGAACT
>JBKJQD010000470.1:0-8961 GCA_046594125.1 Aestuariivirga sp. | reverse complement strand
CTGGCGTTCCAACTTGATCACAAGAGTAAGAGGGTGTCATCATGCCAAACGGGCTGGTGCGGAAGCGCGCGCCAAAGTCCTGTCCGATGCGAGGAAACACCCGTGAAAGATCCCTATGACGCCCTCGGAGTCTCACGGACTGCCTCGCCCGATGATATCCGCAAGGCCTACCGGCGGCTGGCCAAGAAACTGCATCCCGATCTTCATCCCGGCAACAAGGACTTCGAGGAGCGTTTCAAGGATGTGGCGATTGCCAATGATCTGCTCTCGGATGACGCAAAGCGGAAACGCTTTGACGCCGGCGAGATTGACGCGTCCGGGGCCGAGAAGCAGCAGCCGCGATACTACAAGGACCATGCCGCCGCAGCGGCAGCGGGACACGCCTATGAGAACCCGTCGGGCTTCCAGGATTTTGCGGATTCGGACGATATTTTCGCGGAGCTGTTCCGGCAGCAGGCGCGCCAGCCGCGGCGGACGCGGGGTTCCGACTTGCAATACCGCCTTTCAGTTAGTTTTCTTGACGCGGTCTTGGGGCAAACCAAGCGGCTGACATTGCCGGACGGCGGAACTCTCGACGTCACAATTCCCGCCGGGATCCAGGACGGGCAGACCCTGCGCCTGAAGGGCAAGGGCGCGCCGTCCATTGCCGATGGAGAAGCCGGTGACGCATTGGTGGTCATTGAGATCGCTCCGCACCGGTTCTTCACGCGGATCGGCGACGACATTCATGTCGAGTTGCCCATCACGCTGACCGAGGCCGTGCTGGGCGCACGGATCAGGGCGCCAACGCCGGCAGGCCACGTCATGCTCACGGTGCCAAAGGGATCAAACACCGGAACTGTCATGCGGCTCAAAGGCAAAGGCGTGGCGCGGCGCGGCGGCCATGGCGATGAGCTGATCAAACTCAAAGTGTTTCTGCCGCCGGGGCCCGATGCCGAACTGGAAAAATTCCTGTCAAACTGGCCTTCCGGCACACAGTATGACCCGCGCAAAGACATGCAATCATGAGCTATTCAAAAAAGGACTTCCTGCTGCACGCCAGCCTGGACGAGGAAACGCTGGATGTCTGGATCAGTGAAGAATGGCTGCTGCCGGACGAAACACCAGGCTTCCCGGTGTTTTCAGACGCCGATGCCGCGCGGGCGAAACTGATTGGTGAACTGATGAACGATCTTGGCGTCAATCATCAAGGCATCGGCATCATCCTCGATCTCCTCGATCAGATGCACAGCCTGCGAAAGGCGATGAAATTACGCTGATACGTATCTTAACTCTTCGGCGCGATTGAAAATTCGCCGGCACTATTGCGGCTCGGATATAACGTGCTTGGCACAGCCACACCCAGATGCGCGCAAAGCGGTACCCAGCCATCGCCCAAATTATGAACCAACAACCGTGCGGCCGGAACTTCGGCCTGCACGGCCGCATTGTTCGCCTCGAAGGTTGCAATGGCATGGGCGCGGTCAAAAGGGTCACCGCCCGCAAAAACCTGCTTGGCGATAAGGGCAACACCAAGCGAAGCCGGATCAGTGCTGTTGCGCAGCGCCGGAAGCAGCGTCTTGTTGACACTCTCCCACCAGCTTTCGGCGGATCGCAAAGTTAAGATTACTTTGGCGTCCGGATAGGCCGCAATCAGTTGCGGCCAGTAAAAGGCCGAAGGCCAATCAACGCAAGAATGATAACTTGCGAAAAGCGCTGGCCAATCCGGTGTGGCCCCCGCCGCAACGCCGCGCCACGCGGCGGTTGCCTGCGGATTTCCCAACACCGCGAACATGTGATGGGTGGGACCGAACCCGAGAATATCCAACGCCTCCCGCATTGAATCAGTACCCGTGCGGCCAAATCCTGTTCCGATCACCTTCAAGGTCATGTCCTGTGGCTCACATTTTCCGGGATTGCGGTGACAGTACCGCATTCCTGTCGCATTCACGAGTCCCCCTCTCCACCACAACGCGGGGGAAGAGGCGGTACAGCAGCCGATGCCGTTCGACGAAGCAAACCCGAACGCGGCGATGAAAAATTCATCCACCAGATCGAACGCCGCACCGGCCGCACCCTGCGCCCCGCCAAGCGCGGGCCAAAGGAGCAAGACGGGGAGGATTGAATGCACTGGCACCGTAATTCGTAATAGACATCAAGTGCGGCAACTACTTCGCGAACTCGGGAAATGCCCCAATATGATCGGAAAATACTCTAAACCCAAGCCAAAGTAAGACACCGGCTCGCCAACTTTCGCAAGCCGGTCCTCATCAAAACATCACGTGTCAGGCTATTGTTCCGTTGAGCCCGTTGGGAAAGAAACCGCCTTGAGTTGTACCACCCAAATAGACGATGCTCAGGACTTGGCTTGCCGATCGGCTATAGGCGAGGCCGTTTGCATCGGTTGGCACAATGTTCGATTTATCAAGGTCACCGATTCCTTGATCGTCGTCGCTTGCGCCATCCACTCTGTCGCGGAGATCCGAGATCCTCTTGGCTTGAACGAACAGTGATTTCGAATACATAATCGTCCGAATAGTGCCGGCATGGTAGGCTTCCACTGCCAGAAGGCCTGCCGCGGCTTCAAGGGTGTCCTTGTTGGACAAAAGACGGGCGGCTCCCTTGTATGCTGTCACGCCAACATCTTCGAAGATATACGCTCCGATGAGGAAATTGGTCTCGTTTGCAAAGGGGCTGAACGAAGCGCCGGGTTGTACCAGTCCTGCCGCGACTGCGGCTGCAGTAAAGCTGTTGCTGAGATCAATCTTGGGGCGAGCTACCTTCGCGCCACCAAGAGCCGTGCGCAAGAAAAGCACATGGTTTTTTTCGTCGCGGGCAATTTCGTTAGCGTAGTTCTTGATTGCGTTAGTTACGAACGGCACTTTATGTCCGCCAACAACGGCGCCGAGCGTACCGGTTCCGGTCGTATCGGCATCGGCAAGACCCTGCCCAACAGACGCTCTGAGATAAAACTCAGCCTCAAGATACTCAAGATTCAGGGCAAAATTCAAAATATCGACGTCGGTGATGGCTTGTGCTTCTGCTTTACGAGGCAACGCAATACCCCCCAAAAGAGTTGCGCCTGCAAGGAGACCGAGGCTTCCGAGAAATGCCCTGCGTCCGGCTGTCCAGTCGACACGCCCAGACTGAAGATTCTCAATAATTTTCGATTCGTTTGACGTATCGGAATTTGCCATAGCGAAAGTCCCTTTGTCTGATGTGATTGGATTGACTACAGACATATTAACGGCTTCCGCCGCCATTGAGTTTCATTTAACTGATGCCGCAACCGATAACTTTAATGTTACTGGCATTGGCGATTTCTGGGTTCGGATCTCAAGCAACGAATTGGCTGATTTGAAGCAGGGAGGATTTCTGGCTCGTCATGTCCGGATTGCGGTGACAGGATTTCGGAATTTCGGTGATAGTGCATTCAATTACCGCCACGCACTAACTCTCAGCGGCATCACCTGCCGTGCCGCCCCCTCACCCTGCCCTCTCCCCCACGTTGTGGTGGAGAGGGGGATTCGGACGGCCGCCAAACCTCACGCCGCCTCTTCCGTCTGTTCGGCGATCATTCCCAGTGCTTGCAAATACAGATCGAGCATCGATTGTTCTTCTTCGCGCTCGGCGGCTTCCTTCTTGCGCAGGCTGATCACCTTGCGCAGGATCTTGGTGTCGAAGCCGTGGCCCTTGGCTTCGGCGTAGACTTCCTTGATGTCGCCGGCGATGGTCTTCTTCTCTTCTTCGAGGCGTTCGATGCGCTCCACCAGGGAGCGAAGCTGGCCTTGCGCGAAAGTGGTCTTGGTGTCTGCCATGATGGTCTCCGGATTCAATGCTGGTGAGTTTGCTTGACGGGATCGCTCTGGTGTCTGGCCTTCCAGTCGTCATAGGACATGCCATAAACCATGTGCCGGGCCTCGTCGCGCGTTACGGCAACCCCTTGGGCTTTCGCCGCGTCCTCGAACCAGTTCGACAGGCAGTTGCGGCAGAAGCCCGCCAGATTCATCAGGTCAATGTTCTGCACGTCGCCGCGCTGGCGCAGATGCTCCAGCAGGCGGCGGAAGGCCGCTGCTTCAAGCTCGGTTTTGGTCTTGTTGTCGAGGTCCATCATTGCTCTCCCGGCCTGAACGCCGCCTGAAAAATCATACATAGTGGCTTCAACGATCTCTGCCACCCCGTTCCCGCCCGTCATCCACACTTGATTTGGCGGCACCCGGTTCCTGACGGATTCCGGCAACGGCTGCAATGATCTTTGCCATGGACTGGCCATGGAGATGAGGCTATTGGCTGCGTCGTCCGGGGCGGTGCGATTACCGTTGGAAAACCTCATTTTCCCTGAGCAGTTGACGGGGCCAAGCCTAAGAGGAATGTTATGTACGATTCGCGGGACTGCGGGGGAGGCGGTACAATGGTTCGGAAAGCGGCATGTGTGTTGGGGGCGCTCGCCCTGTTTTGCGCCATGGCCATGCCCGCCCGTGCCGATCTCAGGATGTGCAACATGACGGCGAACCGCGTCGGCGTGGCGCTCGGCTACAAGGACAAGGACGGCTGGGCCACCGAAGGCTGGTGGACGGTCAACCCCTACGGCCCCCATGACGGTACGACACCGGTCGATCTCAAGAAGTGCCTGACCCTGCCCAAGGGCGATCTCATTGCCCGCTACTATTATGTTTTCGCCGTCGACTACGACAAGGGCGGTTCATGGGGCGGCAAGTCGATGATGTGCACCCGCGACAAGGTTTTCACCATTCGCGGGCTGGAAGACTGCTCTGGCCGCGGCTACCAGAAGACCGGGTTCTTCGAAGTCGATACCGGAGAGTCGGCGGACTGGACGGTTTCATTGTCCGGCGAAAAGACCACGCAAGGGCAATAGGACACCGTGAGACGTAACCGGAAGGTCAAGATCGTCGCCACCCTGGGGCCTGCCTCCTCAAGCCCCGAGATGCTCGAAAAACTCTTCCTCGCCGGCGTCGATGTATTCCGCATCAACATGAGCCACACCCAGCATGACCTGCTGCGCCAGTTACATCGCGATATCCGTGACCTCGAGGCCAAACTGAAGCGTCCCATCGGCATCCTCGCCGACCTGCAAGGCCCCAAGATCCGCATTGGCACTTTCAAGGACAAGGAAGTGAAGATCAACGCCGGCGACAGCTTCGTCTTCGACATGGACAAGACGCCGGGCGACAGCACTCGCGTCTGCCTGCCGCACCCGGAAATTTTCGCCGGCGCCAAGGCCGGTGACAACCTGCTGCTCAACGATGGCCGCCTGCGTGTCGAGATCATCAAGGCCGAGCCGTCGCGCCTCGAAACCAGGGTGATCTACGGCGGCACCATCTCGGACCGCAAGGGCGTCAACCTGCCTGACACGGTGATCCCCATCCCGGCGCTCACCGACAAGGATCGCGCCGACCTCGAAGCCGCCGCCTCGGTGGGTGTCGACTGGATCGCGCTGTCCTTCGTGCAGCGCCCAGACGACGTGGCTGAAGCGCGCAAGCTGATCAGCGGCCGCGCCGGTGTCATGGCCAAGATCGAGAAGCCCGCCGCCCTCACTTGCCTCGATGAAATCCTCGAGATCGCCGATGGCATCATGGTGGCGCGTGGCGATCTGGGAGTGGAACTGCCGCTGGAAACCGTTCCTGGCCGCCAGAAGCAGATCACCCGCGCCGCGCGGCGTTTCGGCAAGCCGGTGATCGTCGCCACCCAGATGCTGGAATCGATGATCACCGAGCCGGTGCCGACGCGTGCCGAAGTCTCCGACGTCGCCACCGCCGTCTATGAAGGTGCCGACGCCATCATGCTTTCGGCGGAAAGTGCCACCGGTGCCTGGCCCGACAAGGCGGTCGCCACCATGGACCGCATCGCCGTGGCCGTGGAGCGCGACAGCCTGTATCGCGGCATCATCACCGCCCAGCGCTATGAGCCGCAGCCGACCAGTGCGGACGCCATTTCCGGTGCCGCCCGTACCATTTCGGAAACTCTCAAACTTGCCGCCATCGTCTGCTACACTGGTTCGGGATCGACCGGTGTCCGCATGTCGCGCGAGCGCCCCGAGACACCGGTCATCGCCCTGACGCCGATCGCCGCCACCGCCCGCCGACTGGCCCTCGTCTGGGGTCTGCATTGCGTGCAGACCGACGACGCCCATGACCTCGACGACATGATCTCGCGGGCCACCCGCATCGCCTTCGACGAAGGCTTCGCGGAAGCCGGCCAGCGCGTCATCGTGACAGCCGGCGTCCCGCTCGGCACCCCCGGCGCCACCAACATGCTGCGCATCGCCTACGTCGGCAAGGGCGGCACGGCGGGGAATTGAAGGCTGGCCTGACGCCGTAATTGTTTCATAACTTCATTGTTTGAAGCGTCGGCCTCGACGGTCGTATGTTTTTACGATAGCATCACATCCAGCGGGGGCGCGCTGACTTGCATCACGACCGTTTGCTTGACGGCAAAGTCGGAATTGAAGCAGCAAGAACTGAGGTGCCCCATGACAATTACGCTCCTCGCCCCGGAATGGGCCGACAACGCCCGTCTCCAGCGCGCCGCCAACAATAGTCCGCCGATCCGTGCCGGTGATCCCGACAGGGTTGCGGTGAAGCTGCTTCAGGAGGCGCTGATCTCGGCGGGGTTCGACATGGTGGCCGGTGCAGATGGCGGCTTTGGCCAGCAGACCGCTAACGCCATCATCGCGGCCGAGAAGCGCTTCAGCTTTCAGCTTGATGGAGGTGTGGCCGGGCGCGAAGTCATCGGTGCCCTTGACCTGTCGCAGCGCGGCTGGGATCCGCCAGACGGCGCCCATTGGGGCGGACTGATCGCCCGCACCATCGTGCCATTGGCCCAGCGCAAGGTGACTGCAGCACTTGTTGCCTTGGGTGAAGTGCAGGCCATGCTCTCGACCGGCGGCTTTGATTTCGTGACAGTCGATGGCGTGACGCTCACCGCACTCAACAGCCATTTCAAGCTGGTGGGGCCGGGCGGCAGCAAATCGCCAATACAGGAATTCATCACCCTTGAACGGATCATCCAGATCACCACCAATTTTCGCGGCATTCAGCGCACCCTCAACAACCCCGCCATGATCCGCAATTCGATCTGCACCATTTCACTCGACACCGCCGCCGAGGCGCCATTCGGCGGGCCGATCCTGTTTGGACCGCCCTACTCGGATTTCGCGCTGGAACCGGTGGAGGAAACCAATATCGACGTGACTGGTGAAAACTCCCTGGCCGCCATGATGATCCACGAGGCCACCCACGTCATCGACAACATCTCAAGCGACAACGTCACCACCCACATATCGGAATCGACACTGCCCTACGAAACCCAGGCCGCCACGTTCGCGCGCCACAACCCGAGTGCCTATGCAACCTTTGCCGCGCATGTTTTCGCCGGTGCCGACCGGCCGCGGGAAGAGCGCTTCGGACTGGGCAAAGGGCGGCCTTTCTAGCCAGCGCTCAGATGCCGCGTTCGATCTTGTCGAGCGCCTTCACCGCGTCGCGGATCTGGTCCATGCGGGGGTTCATGCTCAGCGCGTCCTCGAAAGCGGCGCGCGCCCCGGCATATTTCTTCTGGCGCTGCAGGATCATGCCGCGTCCCGCCAGCGCCCCGAAGTGCCGCGGTTCGATATCCAGCACATGCTCGATGTCCTTCAGCGATTCGTCAAAGCGGCCCATGGCGAAATACAGCGTGGCGCGCTTGTTCCAGGCTTCGGCGTATTCTGGTTCAGCACCGATGAGCCGGTTCAGCATGGCCAGCGCTTGCGGGTTGGCGCCATCGCCCATGGCGCGGGTGGCCTGCTTCAGCAACACCTCGGCAGTGGGTGAATCCGACGCCATCCACAGCTCCCAGATGCCCTGTTCCGTACTGCGGCTGTCTTCGGGATTGGAGGCCGTGTGCAGCTTGGCGAAAAGCCTGTCGAGCAGATCGGCGCGGATTTCGGCGGGGGGCCGCTTCGCCACCTCGGGTGCCGGTGCCGCGGGGCTGGCCTCCACAGCCAGAGCCGGAGGGGTGAAGGCCAGGACGGCCGCAAATGCCAGAATGATGCCACGCATCGCGCCATGATACACCAGAGCATGTGGCAATAAAATGAGCGCCGTGTGCGTTACCCGCCCACGGCGTTCAATTTTCCGTCAGAAACGGTAAATCAGCCCTGACGCGCCTTGAAGCGCGGATTGGTCTTGTTGATGATATAGACCCGGCCCTTGCGGCGGACCACCTTGTTGTCCCGGTGGCGCTTGATCAGCGCCTTGAGAGAATTGCGGACTTTCATAGACTTCACCTGATTTTTCAGGCACATAGGACCAGAAGCCCAGAGCCGCCTGCTGCAGTTGTGGCAGGTCTATAAAGGGGCCGGAGTTGACTGTCAACCAAACGCCCGGTGCAAATGCCCGCCGATCTGTCCCCCACCGAATACTGGCTGACCATCGCAGGGCTTGCCCTCGGCTTCGGCCTTGCCGCCGCCATGGCCATCCTCGAACGGCGTCCCCGCAAGGGGTTGAACCCGCGCCTGATCCCCACCACCCCGGTGATGTTCGCCGGCGTCTTGATTGGACTAATGGCGCTGGTGCATCTGCTCAATCTCTCCGGTATCCATACCGGGCGCTGAGCAGAGCCACCCCATGCTGAGCGAAACCCAGACCCTCTGTTTCGAAGACCTGACGCTCGGCATGACCGAGACCTATGTCAAGGAGGTGAAATCCTCCGGCGTGGTGGGCTTCGCCGAAATCTCCGGCGACCGCAACCCCATCCACTTGTCGGAACACTTCGCCGCCAAGACGCCGTTTGGCGGCCGGATCGGCACCAGAGCGGCGATTTCGTCGAAGCTTCCGTCGAAGTCGTCGAACTGGCTGAAAAAGGCCACCGCGTAAAACTCGCCTGCCGCTGCAAGGTGGGAGACACGCTGGTACTGGAAGGCGAAGCACTGGTCAATGTGCCGGGGAAGCCGGAGGGGTTTTGATTCCCCAAAACTCCGTCTTTCCA